>CBKWHA010000238.1:0-8099 GCA_966674115.1 uncultured Chitinophagaceae bacterium | reverse complement strand
TTATGCTCCATGGCTTTTTCTACGTTCAGGATCTTACCACGAAGCGGAAGGATCGCCTGAAAGCTCCTGTCACGGCCTTGTTTGGCCGTACCACCGGCAGAGTCACCCTCAACCAGGAACAGTTCACAACGTTCAGGGTCACGCTCAGAGCAATCAGCCAGTTTACCTGGTAAACCGCCACCACTTAGTACACTTTTACGCTGTACTAATTCACGGGCTTTACGCGCAGCGAATCTTGCCTGTGCTGCCAGGATCACTTTATTAATGATGTTTTTAGCTTCTTTTGGATTTTCCTCCAGGTAAGCTTCCAACACTTTTGATACCGTCGTTTCCACTACGCCACTCACCTCGTTGTTACCCAACTTGGTCTTTGTTTGGCCTTCAAACTGAGGTTCGGGGACTTTTACCGAAATAATAGCGCTCAGACCTTCACGGAAGTCATCCCCTTCAATGGTTACCTTGGCTCTTTCAAACAAGCCCTGCTTGTCACCGTAAGATTTGAATACACGGGTTAAAGCACGGCGGAAACCTGTTACGTGGGTACCACCTTCAATGGTATTGATGTTGTTTACGTAGGAGTAAATATGCTCGTTGTAGCTGTCGTTATAAGTTGTAGCTACTTCAACAACCACATTTGTCTTTTCATCACGGCCTTCTACATATAAAACTGTTGGTAGTAAAGAAGTTCTGCCGGCATTCTTATCCAGCATCTCAACAAACTCCACAATACCGCCTTCGCTGTAGAAGGTTTTAGTATAGGTCAAACCGCTTTCTTCATCCTTTTCGCGCAAATCGTTCAGGGTAATGCTGATGCCACGGTTCAGGTAAGCCAATTCACGCAAACGGCCTTCAAGAATGTCTTTCTTATATATAGAAGTAATAAAAATGGTGTCATCAGGCCAGAAATGAACAGCAGTACCGGTTTTTTCGCTGGCGCCAATTTCCCTTACGGCATATTGGGGAATGCCCAGGCGGTATTCCTGTTCAAAGATCTTTCCCTCGCGCTGTACTGTAACATGCAGTTTGGTACTCAATGCGTTAACGCAGCTTACACCCACACCGTGCAAACCACCGGAAACTTTATAACTTCCTTTGTCGAACTTACCGCCGGCATGTAGAACGGTCATTACTACTTCCAGAGCAGAACGGCCTTCCTTGGCGTGCATGCCTGTGGGAATACCACGGCCGTCATCCTGTACGGAAATAGAATTGTCTTCATGGATGGTAACAGTAATGTTTTTACAATAACCGGCTAAGGCTTCGTCAATGGAGTTGTCTACCACCTCATACACCAGGTGGTGCAAGCCTTTTTCGCCGATATCGCCAATGTACATGGCGGGACGTTTACGAACCGCTTCCAAACCTTCAAGAACCTGGATACTGTCGGCCCCGTAATTAGGAGTAGTTGCTGGTGCCGGCGCTGCTATCGAATCTAAAATATCGCTCATTATCTATAAGATATTTGAATACTGAATGGGCATTGCCCATTCGGGCAAATATACTGAAAATAAGCCGCTTAAAGGGGTTGAAAGACGTTAAAACTACAAACTATTCACCCGCTCCGCCACCAATTGCTTCACTAGTTCCTCTAATTCTTGTATACGCCTTTCCATTTCTGGCAAACTGCGGAAAACAGCCTGGCTGCGTAAAGCACTGGTATAATCATAAGCTGGCGAACCGGTAACAGCCGTGTTGGGGGTTTTTAGCGATTTGCTTACGCCGCTCTGAGCATTGATTTTAGAGCCATCGGCTATGGAGATATGTCCCACAATACCGGCCTGGCCACCGATCATTACGTTGTTGCCGATCTTAGTGCTGCCTGAAACACCTACTTGGGCAGCTATTACTGTGCTGTTACCAACTTCTACATTGTGCGCGATCTGTATGAGGTTATCCAGCTTGGCGCCGGCTTTAATAGTTGTTGACCCTATAGTAGCCCGGTCAATGGTCGTATTGGCTCCAATTTCAACATTGTCTTCAATGATTACATTTCCGATTTGTGGCACCTTCTTAAAAGAACCATCCGCCTGCGGAGCGAAGCCAAAGCCATCACCGCCAATAACAGTACCGGCATGAATGATCACATTGTTGCTCAAAACACAGTCATGGTAGATTTTAACGCCAGGGTGAATGATACAGTTGTTGCCAATTTTTACATTATTGCCAATGTATGTGTTGGGATAGATCTTGGTGTTGTTGCCAACCTTTACATTCTTGCCGAGATAGCTGAATGCTCCTATATAAACATCTGTTCCCAATGAAACCGTAGGAGCAAGATAGGATGGTTGCTCAATACCTTTTAATTGCTGGCGGGCCACCTCTTCGTATTTGCTTAAAAGGAGGGCAAACGCAGAATAGGCATCCGGAACCCGGATAAGTGTGGGCCGTACCGGGTGCTTCAGTTCATAACTCTCGCTTAAAATGACAATAGAAGCATGGGTAGTATATAGAAATTCCTCATATTTAGGATTGGCGAAAAAAGTAAGCTGATGCTGTTCCGCTTCTTCAATTTTTCCAAAAGAAGTTACTACGGCTTCGGCATTTCCTTCTATTTTCCCATTTATTAAAAACGAAATCTGAGCGGCTGTGAACTGCATACTTTGTCGTTATCGCTAATAGTAAATTGAGTTTTTCCTAACCATCACCGCATTTGACTTATAGAAACGACCAGGGTTTAATGAACATATACCCGCTTGTGAGTTGTTCAAAAACTTATCTTCCTGGTATTCAATAAGTAAGCAAGCTGGGGCAAGGAAGTGAAATTAATTAAAAGCCATAGGCTTAGAATTATTCAAAGCGGCAAAGGTAGTACTTTTTAACAGGGGAGGCGAAGTGTTGATGAATTAATGCATTCTGAATTTTTGAAATATCAGTAACGGTGCCATTTTTAAACAAAACTTTTATGCGTTCATCATTGGGATTATAGGTGGTATTCACGGCTTCTCCCGTAAAAACAAGATAGCCAGCCTCGTGAGAAGAAATATTAAGTTGATAGGAAACCTTTGTGCATTTTTCCTTGGTCTCTTCTTTTGAAAATGGCTCCGACCGGAATTCCACTTTAAGCAATCTTCGGTCAACCAGGCCTTTGCATAACAGGGATAGCACTTTGTCCTGGTGATTGCACCAGTTTTTCAACGTACACATGATATCGGTATCGTCAAGACAGCAAAATTTTTCCAGGTGCTTCCTGAAATCATTGGTATACCCGTGGTCTTTGAGAAAGAAATCAAGAGTAGAGGATGCTGTATGCAGCTCTATGCCATTTTCTAATAATTCCTGTGCTCTTTCAATTACTTTTACCAGCATTTTCTCTGCAGCTACTACCGTTTTGTGCAAATACACCTGCCAATACATCAGGCGCCGGGCTACCAGGAACTTTTCTACCGAGTAAATGGCTTTTTCCTCAATTACAAGTTCGCTATTATGCACTGCCAGCATTTTAAGTATCCGGTCATAACCAATAACGCCCTCCGCTACTCCGGTAAAAAAGGAATCCCGGCTTAAGTAGTCCATCCGGTCCACATCCAGTTGACCCGAAACGAGCTGGTGTAAAAATTGCTTGGGGTGTTTGCCGCTTAAAATATCGATCGCCATTTGCAGCTTTCCTTCAAACTGCTGGTTCAGCAGTTCCATCATCATTACTGAAATTTGCTCGTGGTGTACACCCTTCAGCAGCTTTCTTTCCAGAGCATGGGAATAGGGGCCGTGGCCGATGTCATGCAACAGGATAGCGATTTTGGCACCTCTTTCTTCCTCTTTTGATATCTCTACACATTTGTTGCGCAATTCATTCAGGGCATTATACATCAGGTGGTAGGCACCCAGGGAGTGATGCAATCGGCTGTGCACGGCTCCGGGATAAACCAATGAAGCAAAAGCCATTTGGTGAATTCGCCGTAGACGCTGGTAGTAGGGATGGGCAATGATTTCAAAAATTAAAGGGTCGTCTATTGTAATAAAGCCATAAACCGGGTCGTTGATGATTTTGCGTAAAGCCATGAGGAAGTTGTAAAAATGAAGAGCGAAGTTAGAATTAAGTTTTCTTCTTCACTATACGGTACATATTTGGTAATTTTCAAAGTTCAAATCATACTAATTAAATTATAAATAATATATAATCATGGTATTGGCTAAAATAGTTTGGGTGGATGATGAAATTGAAAGCCTGCAATCGCAAAAGATTTTTTTGGAAAGCAAAGGTTATGAGGTGCAGACTTTTACAAATGGCTTTGATGCTATTGATTATGTGAAGGAGCATATTGTAGATGTGGTGCTGTTGGATGAAACAATGCCAGGTATTACCGGATTGGAGACATTGGCTAAGATCAAAGAGATCAATGAACAGATCCCTGTAGTGCTCATTACAAAAAATGAAACAGAAAACCTGATGGATGAAGCCATTGGCAGCCAGATCACTGACTATCTGATTAAGCCGGTAAAGCCAAACCAGGTTTTACTGAGTCTAAAGAAGATCATTGATAATAAACGGCTGGTAGCTGAAAAAACAACATCTGCTTACCAGCAACAGTTCCGCAATTTGTTCATGGCCCTAAATAGTAATCCCGATTTCAACGAATGGATGGATATTTATAAAAAATTGGTGTATTGGGAGCTTGGGTTGCAAAAAAGCGATTCTCCTGAAATGCAGGAAGTGCTGCAAACCCAAAAGGGCGAGGCTAATACCGAGTTTTTTAAATTCATTTCACGTAATTATTCATCCTGGTTAAAGGATAAGGGAGTAAAGGCGCCGGTGATGTCACATACACTAATGCGCGAAAAGATACTGCCCCACGTTGAAAAGGGCACTTCTACTTTTTTTGTATTGATAGATAATTTGCGCTTTGACCAGTGGAAAGCCATCCAGCATATTTTTGCAGAGAGTTTTCGCATACTGGAAGAGGATACCTTTTACAGTATTTTGCCCACTGCAACGCATTACGCCCGTAACTCCATATTTTCCGGCATGTTGCCTATTGATATTGAAAAGCGCTTCCCAACTCATTGGAAAAACGATGATGAAGAAGGAGGAAAGAACCTGTTTGAAGAAGAATTCTTTCAGTCGCAATTGAAAACTTTAGGTAAAACGGAACTGCGGTATTCTTACACCAAAGTTTTAAATAATAACGCAGGGCTTGAACTGGTGAATAATATCCATAACCTGCTGGTCAACGACCTGAATATTATTGTGTACAATTTTGTAGATATGTTGAGCCATGCCCGCACCGAAATGGAGATGTTGAAGGAACTGGCTGGTGACGAAACCAGTTACCGCAGCATCACTGCCTCCTGGTTTGAACATTCCCCTTTACACCAGGCACTCAAAAAGGTGGCCGATAAAAATATTAAACTGATACTCGCTACAGATCATGGCAGTGTACGCGTAAAGACTCCTGCCAAAGTAATTGGTGACAAGCAGACAACTACAAATCTGCGTTATAAACATGGACGCAACCTGAATTATAATCCTAAAGAAGTTTTGGCCTTCCGTGATCCAAGAGAAGCTGGCCTGCCCGTGCCAACAGTAAACTCATCTTATATCTTTGCAGGTGAGGATACTTTCCTATGCTATCCTAACAACTATAATCATTATGTGAATTACTACCGCAACACCTTTCAGCATGGTGGCGTCAGCCTTGAAGAAATGATTGTACCGGTAATAAAGATGGTGAGTAAATAATACTCTTTGATTTCTTATGAAATACACACAAACAACTTTAAACAAAATAGAAAAACTGGTAGAAGAATTAAACTATGTAATCCGCTATGAAAGGGGAACTTTTCAAAGTGGTTATTGCATCCTGGAACAGAAAAAAGTAGTGGTGCTGAATAAATTTTTAACCCTTGAAGGAAGAATCAACGCGCTCATAGAACTGATTCCTCAATTTAATATAAATTCTGAAACACTTTCTCCCGAAAGCCAAAAGGTCTACCAGGACATCATGAATAGAGTAAAACAGGAAGGAAAAGAGGATTAATTGGCTTTACTTTCTTCATTTTATATTTTACATTTTACATTTACATCGTGAGCTGTCCACCATTGACCATCACTTTTCTCGGAACTGGCACCAGTAGTGGTGTGCCAATGATTGCCTGCGGCTGCTATGTCTGCACATCAACTGATAAAAAAGACAAGCGTCTGCGCAGTAGTGTCCTGGTGCAATCGCCAACTACAACAATAGTAATAGACACAACACCAGATTTCCGGTATCAAATGTTAAGGGCCCAGGTAAAAAAACTGGACGCTGTTTTATATACCCATCCACATAAGGACCATATTGCAGGCCTCGATGATATACGGGCCTTTAATTACTTGCAGCAGCAATCCATGCAGGTATATGCCAACCAGATGACAATTGATGGCTTAATGCGTGAGTTTGCTTATGCCTTTGCCGATAAAAAATATCCAGGCATTCCGGAGATAGATCTGAATACGATCACTGAAGAGCCTTTTTATATTGGAGATATACCTGTTACCCCGGTTATGGTCTGGCATCTGAAGATGCCTGTTTATGGTTTCCGCTTTGGACATTTTACATACATTACCGATGCAAACCGTATAGAGGAAGCAGAGAAGAAAAAAATTCTTGGTTGCCGGATCTTAGTGTTAAATGCACTACGCAGAGAGCCGCACATTTCTCACTTTTCCTTAAGTGAGGCCGTTGGCCTGGCCAATGAACTGGATATTCCGGATGCCTATTTTACCCATATCTCGCACCAACTGGGCAGGCATTGCGAAGTAGAAAAAGAGCTTCCTCCCGGCAGGCATCTCGCCCA
Source organism: uncultured Chitinophagaceae bacterium (assembly GCA_966674115.1). GTDB lineage: Bacteria > Bacteroidota > Bacteroidia > Chitinophagales > Chitinophagaceae > Flavisolibacter. The sequence goes on along the minus strand of CBKWHA010000238.1, from coordinate 1,325 downwards.
TGATGGATTGGTCCTGAAAGTATGAATATAGGCACAAAACTAACCCTTTCGTCCTTTCTCTTTTAGTTGCTTAGCATTATATTTATATAGCAGTTCTTATAAAGAACACTATTAATTTTCAACCCTTTATTATGGATTTTGAGATATCAGAAATTACTTCACAGGTCGCACAAACAGCACGGGATTTCGCAAAACAGTATATCAAACCCTATGTAATGAAATGGGATGAAAGCCAGGAGTTTCCTATCGGGCTATTTAAACAAATGGGAGAAATTGGTTTAATGGGGATACTTGTTCCTGAACAATACGGTGGTACCGGATTCGGATACAATGAATACAAAGCTATCATTGAAGAAATAGCCAAAGTAGATGGCTCAATCGGCTTGAGTCTGGCAGCACATAACTCGCTATGTACAGGTCATATACTCTCTTTTGCTAATGAAGAGCAAAAGAAAAAATATCTTCCCAAATTAGCTATAGCCGAGTGGTTAGGTGCCTGGGGACTTACCGAACCCAATACTGGGAGCGATGCTGGTAATATGCGGTGTACTGCTGTTCGTGATGGCGATCAATGGGTGATCAATGGTACCAAAAATTGGATCACTCATGGCCGCAGTGGTGATGTGGCTGTGGTGATTTGCCGCACAGGGGAACCGCGTACGAAAGACAATGCGACAGCTTTTATCGTAGAAAGGGGGACGCCGGGATTCAGCGGTGGCAAAAAGGAAAACAAATTGGGTATGCGCGCCAGCGAAACGACAGAGATGGTTTTTTCAAATTGCAGGATTCCGGATGCAAACCGTATAGGCGGGGTAGGTGATGGTTTCCGTCAGGCATTGAAAGTGCTGGATGGGGGGCGTATTTCTATTGCTGCACTTGCCTTAGGTATTGCAAAAGGTGCTTATGAAGCTGCCCTGCAATACTCCAAAGAACGCTACCAGTTTGACAAGCCAATCTCATCCTTCCAGGCCATTGCATTCAAATTAGCAGATATGGCTACAGAAATACAGGCTGCTGAAATGTTGATCCTTAAAGCCTGTGATCTGAAACAACGGAATGAGCCGGTAACTATGTATTCTGCCATGGCGAAATACTACGCCAGTGAAATGGCCGTAAAAGTAGCAAACGATGCCGTACAGATCTTTGGTGGTTACGGCTATACTAAAGATTTTCCAGTAGAAAAACATTACCGGGATGCCAAGCTCTGCACCATAGGCGAAGGAACCAGTGAGATTCAAAAGATTGTTATCAGCCGTGAGGTGTTGAAATGATCAGAGCTCAAATCATCTTCAGTCTGTTTCATAGTTGGGGGCCGAAGTCTGGTC
>CBKWHA010000237.1:0-8101 GCA_966674115.1 uncultured Chitinophagaceae bacterium | reverse complement strand
GTCAGCCTGGAAGTGGAAAACAGGGATGATGGCCAGGAGTTGCCGGTGCCGCTGGAAAAAGTATTGGCGCTGAAAAGCTATGAAAAGCTCCGGTATCCCATCCTGCAAAGCGTAACACTATTGGGCAATTTTATCACAGGTTTAGATGATTACCTGGGCGCTGGTGCCAGGCAGCCCATTGTGATGAATGCACAAGTTTTTGCCTCCTTCCTGTTTGACATGTTACCCACCATCCGCCTGCTGGATATTAAAACCATATTGCCTAAAGCCCTGCAGCATATTTTTAAGCCACAGGCTACCGTAAGGCTGAAAGTCAATTCAAAGGATTCGCCAGGCTTCATCAGGCTGGATGACCTACTGTCGTTTGACTGGCAAATCGCTATTGGCAATGAGTTTTTGAATGAAGAGGAGTTCTTGAAACTTATACGGCGTACCCATGGCATTGTCAAATTCCGCAACCAATATATCTTCATTGATCCCAAGGAAATTGAGAAATTACATAAGGCTCTGCAACAGCCACCGAAGATGAGTGGTATAGAACTCTTACGGGCTGCTCTAAGCGAAGAATACATGGGTACACGGGTGCAGTTGACAGATGAAGTGCGGGAACTGATCAAGACCCTGACAGAACAAAAGGAAATCCCCTTGCCTACTGGATTGCATGCCACCCTGCGGCCGTACCAGTTGAATGGTTATTCGTGGATGTACCGCAATACGAAGATCGGCTTCGGCAGTTTGATTGCCGACGATATGGGCCTGGGAAAAACTTTGCAGGTGATCGCCACCTTGCTGAAGTATAAGGAAGAAGGCTGGCTGCAAAAATCCCCAGCACTTGTTGTGGCACCTACCAGCCTGCTCACCAACTGGAGCAAGGAGCTGGATAAGTTTGCTCCCTCCCTGAAGTACGAAATCTATCATGGCGGCACACGGAAGCTGAATAGTAAAGGGTTTGATGTGTTGCTGACATCGTATGGGCTGGCAAGGAGCGACAATGCCATCCTGAAAAAGCAGAAATGGTTTGCCGTGATCACTGATGAAGCACAAAACATCAAGAACAATGAAACGGCACAGACAAAGGCGGTAAAGAGCCTTCCTGCTCAAACTTATATTGCCATGAGCGGAACGCCTGTGGAGAATCGCCTGAGCGAGTACTGGAGCATTATGGATTTTGTCAATCGCGGCCTGCTTGGCAGCCTGAACTTCTTCCAGGGTCATTTTGCCCGTCCCATACAGAACAAGCATGACCAAACGGCCCTGGAACGGTTTAAGAAAATAACAGAGCCTTTCCTGATGCGCCGCATGAAAAGCGACAAAAGCATCATTGCCGATCTGCCTGATAAAATGGAGTTGGACCAGTTTTGCACGCTTACGAAGGAACAGGCCGCTTTGTATGAAACTACCCTGGAAAAAGCACTCAAGGCCATTCATGAAGTGGGCAGTAGCAAAGAGCATATGTTTGAACGGCAGGGGCTAGTGCTGCAAATGATCCTGGCGCTGAAACAGATCTGTAACCACCCGGCGCAGTTTCTAAAAAACAAGAACATGAACGCCAGCCTTTCGGGTAAAACACAGTTGCTGCTGGAGTTGCTGGAAACCATCAACAGCAGTCATGAGAAGACGCTGATCTTTACCCAGTTCACAGAAATGGCATCCATGCTTCAAGCGTTTATTAAGGAGCAGTTTGGCTATGAGCCCCTGTACCTGCACGGTGGCCAAAGCCGTAAGCAAAGAGATGAAATGGTGCAGCGGTTTCAAACGGTGCCGCACGACCGTATTTTTATCTTATCGTTGAAGGCTGGCGGGACAGGTTTGAATCTTACAGCAGCGCAAAATGTTATTCACTACGACCTTTGGTGGAACCCTGCTGTTGAAGCACAAGCCACCGACCGGGCCTACCGTATCGGGCAAAAGAACAAAGTGATGGTGTACCGGTTTATTACGCAGGGCACATTTGAGGAAAAGATCAATGAGATGATACAGAGTAAGAAGGAACTGGCAGCAATGAGTGTGGCTACGGGCGAGAACTGGATCGGGAATTTGAGCGGGAAGGAGCTGAGAGAGTTGTTTGAGCTGGAAGGGTGAAATGAGGAGGAGACTTCTCGACCGTTCCTTATATTTAGATAGTTTTTCTATGGACAAGAAATATTTACAGTTTGTATCAGATCTTAAGCAAAGTATTGTTCAAAGCCGGTATGCTGCAGCCCGGTTAGCAAATAAGGAGCAACTGCTTCTTTATTTCAAAATAGGTAAAATGCTTTCGGAAAAGATTGCGTCAGAAAAATGGGGCGCAAAAGTGATAGAGCAGATTGCTAAGGATCTGCAAAGAGAGTTGCCAGGGCTGAGAGGGTTTTCTGCAACGAGTCTCAAAAAAATGCGACAGTTTGCTACTGAGTATGCGCCTTTTTTAGAAGGAGATAAAAACAATGAAATTGGGTTAATGCCAAGAGCCCAAAATAATAAGGGTGTAAAATCATCAATTGGACCGTTAATAACGGTCCAATTAGGAGCTTTCTTTGGGATAAGTTTTTCACATCATATTCTTTTATTAGCAAAATGCAGGGGTATTGAAGAACGTTTGTTTTATATGGCCCTTGCAGCTAAAGAGTTTTGGTCCGTATCACTATTGGAATATAAGATCGAAAGCAGGCTTTCCCAGAAGCAGGGCAAGCTGCCTCATAACTTTGATGCACGTTTGCCTGAACATATAAAAACAACTGCATTAGAAGTGTTCCAGGATGAATACCTATTTGATTTTATCAGTACAGAAGAAGCAGAGGACGAACGGGTGTTTGAAGGACAGGTTGTTGCTAATATCAGAAACACTATTATGGCTTTGGGCAAGGGATTTTCTTTTATAGGTAATCAATACCGGCTGGAAATAGATGGCCAAGAGTTTTTTATTGACATGTTGTTTTATAATCGACACCTTCAATGCCTGGTAGCTTTTGAGTTGAAAAGAGGAAAGTTCAAACCGGAATACGCAGGCCAACTCAATTTTTATCTGAATGTGCTGGATGATAGAGTGAAGCTGCCTCACGAAAATCCTAGTATCGGTATCGTCCTTTGCAAGGAAAAGAACAATACGGTTGTTGAATTTGCTTTTAAGAGCATTGATAAAGCAATGGGCGCTGCTACCTATAAAACAACCAAGCGGGTTCCCAAAGAAATGAAGGGAATACTTCCCGCAGCAGATGAATTGGCAAATTTGTTATGAAGTATTTAGGAGAGAATAATCTTATAGTACTCTGGCTTATTTGTTTAAAGCTTAAAAGGAATATTGAGGTATTATACCAAGTTAGAAGTACGAAGTACGAGGTACGAAATACGAAGTAAGAGCCTTTTGATGGTAATAGCTTTCAAAAGATACAATACCGTATTACCTAATTTAATTTGGTATTAGGGATGGATTAATGGGATTTTTTGAGTTTATGGTTTTTTTGTTTATGGTTTGTGGTCGTTGTGGTTGATAAGCGGTATATTTTCATATAGAAATTCATTTATTATGAGCAGGAAATCGCGACGTTTGGCAGGTATTTTATTGGTTATTCTTCCAACTGTTATCTATGGCGGAGCAAGTCTTCTTACTTTTTTAATCAATGATCCTGATTATATACAGAATCCACTGCGTCAGGATCTGTTTCGGGCAGGACATGCCCACGCTGGTGTATTGCTGATTTTATCATTAGTGGCGCTTCGATATGTAGATGAGGCAAATCTTTCAGAAACCTGGAAGGGTGTGGTTCGCAATTTTATCCCTTTGTCAGCTATACTGTTGCCTGCAGCTTTTTTCTTTTCAGTGTTGAAAGCAGATTCTACCAGGCCCAATGGCATTATTTACCTTGCTTATATTGGTGCTGTAGTATTAGCAACAGGGTTGATCGTGTTAGGGATTGGTTTGATCAGAAAAAAACGAGATGAGGCGTAGGAGTTGTTGAATGCTTAGGCTTCTGTTGAGGTGGCGACAGGCTTTTTGATGGGTTTGCAAGGTTAGAAATGAAGTTTGAGATATTAAGAGGTTTAGCGAGTTTGATAGGGGATTGTAACATTTTTATCTCTTTTACCGTCAAAGGAAGAAATCGAATACATGAGAGCGCTTTTTACCCGGAAATTATTGCTGGCTCCTTTAATTGTATGCATGGCTGTTTTTTGCCTGTTTGTATTGAATAAGCGATTGTATGCATCAGATAAGGAAGCGTATCGCAAAGAGAATAGGGAAGTGAAGGCGGAAATGCCATGGGAGAGTGTAATGCACCAGTTTATGGGGGCGGTTTTGTTTAAATAAAGAGTTTGGGTGATTACAAGTACTGGTTACGAGTTACGGGTTATGAGTTAAGGGAGGGTTTTGTGGAGTAGTGGTTTGGTATGTTTGAGAGGTTTAATGAGTTTGATTAGTTTATTGGAGATTTATTGTTACTCTACTTGTCTTAGATCGTTCCAACGGGTTGTGTATAGAGGGGAATGAAAGCTTTGCTGCATTTTCCAGGTTCTCTTAGTACCGGTAGAGGCGAAATTGATGACGTTGCCGCGCATGCTGAAATTGATGTTGTCCATCATTTCCATTAAATAACGGCCAATGTTCCTGCCAGGTTCAAAGAGGTTGCCCTGAATAGAATTGTCGGGTACAATACTGCTTAAAACCACACCTGCTTTTTTGTATTTCTTTCCTGGTATAAAGAGTTGTTCTACCATCTTTAGCGCAGGCTTTATCAATTCATTGGTAAGGGAAGTGGGCTGTGGCAGGATGGTGTAGGCATTTACGGTGGGGCCGTAATTGAAATTGGGTGAATCTATTTTTTCCTGCGAAACGAGGAACACGCTGATCATACTTGCAGCGCCGTTCTGCCGGCGTAGTTTTTCGGCAGCACGGGAAGTGTAAGAGGCAACAGCTTCTTTCAGTTGGCTGAGTTGGGTTACGGCCGTTCCAAACATACGGGTGGTGGAAATCATCTTTTTATTTACCAGCTCATCTTTCATGGTGATGGTATCCTCGCCCTTCAACTCTTTTAACAGCCTAACACCAACCACGCCGCCCATGTTTTTGCGCACCCATTCTTCCGATAAATTGCGTACATCCCAGGCTGTTGTAATGCCCCACATGCTCAGCTTGTCTGCATAGCGGTGACCAACGCCCCAAATGTCGGCCACCTTTGTGGTTTTGAGGGCTTGTATGATCTCTTCTTCTGTTTGCAGGATAGAGATGCATTTGGAAAGTGTTTTGTCTTTCTTAGCTATGCGGTTGGCCATCTTTGCCAATGTTTTAGTGGGAGCAATGCCTATTGATACCTTGATGCCTGTCCAACGATCGACTGTATCTCTTGTTTTTTCTGCCAGCTTTTGTAGTTGATCGTCAGTATAGCCATGGAGGTCCAGGAAAGCTTCGTCAACAGAATATACTTCTACATTTTCAGCTCCCACCAATGTCTTCAATACTTCCATTACCCGCCAGCTCATATCGCCATAGAGATTGTAGTTGGAAGAAAAGACCTCCACATTATATGCTTCTATCAAGGGCTTTGCTTTAAAGTAAGGTCCGGCCATACCGATGCCTATAGCTTTGGCTTCGTCGCTGCGGGAGATAATACAGCCGTCGTTGTTGCTGAGGACAATGACAGGCTTTTCGTCGAGTTCGGGGCGAAATAGTTTTTCGCAGGAGCAGTAAAAAGCGTTACAGTCGACGATTGCTTTCAAAGTTTGGAGTTGTTGGTTGTGGGCAATGAGTGATGAGTAATGAGTGATGAGTTGGGTTATGGGTTGTGAGTTACGGGATTTGGGGTGCCTGTTAGGTGGATAGAAGTTTTTAGTGAGCTTGTGAATCCATAAACTCATTTTATACCGTATGTATCACATAGGTTACAACACCCCAGATTGAGAATTGTGCAAAGCTGTCTATTTCCAGGGGTGCCAGCCTATCTGTGGCGGGCAGCAGGCGCACCCGGTTATTGAACCTTTCATAATAGCGTATCAGCATTTCTCCATCGAGCACGGCAATTACTACTTTCCCATTCCTTGGCTCCAGTGAGCGATCGACAATGACGACATCTCCGGGATGTATACCCGCACCGATCATGGCATTACTGTTTACTCGCATGAAAAAAGTAGCGGGCTTGTTCCTGATGAGCTGCTCGTTCAGATCGATACCTCTTTGTGCATAGTCATCGGCAGCAGCGCCAAAGCCAGTAGCATTGGCAGTTTTTACATTGTGTTGGGTAAAATCCTTTGAGCCCTTGTAGTCTGCATAATAAAATTCTTTTCCTTCCATAACAATTGATTTTGTTATGCTAAATTATTTAGTAATTTCATACTAATAAAATTAGATTATCCACTAAAGAGAGAAATGATGAATCCTTCAACTTTAAAACCAACGTCTATGAGTAATTTATTTCAAATGCCAGGGTATAGAATCCATGAGTATCGTTTGGTGCTGCCTTTGCCTGAGGCCTTGCAGGAAAAAATGCATCAATTACGGATAAGCATGCACGAAAGGCATAAAGTAAAATTTCCGTTCGATCTGAAACCTAGTTTAACAATTTTGAAATGCCATGCTTTTGAAAGAATAGAACCTAAGCTGGTGGAACGGCTGCAACAGGTGGCCATGAGCCATGATCCCTTCAAAGTAGAGATCAAAGATTTTTCTGCTTATCCTTCACATACTATATATGCTGACGTATTGACCAAGGCTCCATTCAATGAATTGGTTAAAAACTTAAGGAAAGCCAAGTGGCTGATGAACATTCCGCAGCATGAGCCCTATTTTATTACAGAGCCCCACTTGATTGTAGCGCAACGGTTGAAGCCAAAAGAGTTTACACGGATGTGGATGGACTGCGAACACAGGCAGTTTACCGGCAGGTTTGTTGCTGATGCCATGTTGCTTTTGAGACGCAGTTCTATTAGCAAGCGGTGGGAAGTAGTGCGCCGCATGGAGTTTATGAGCTTACCGATGAATGTGAAGCAGGGGGAGTTGTTTGTATAGGGACGTGAATGGTGAATGGGTAATTGGCAATAGACAATAGGCAATTGGCAATTGGCAATTGGTGAAGGAAATGATTGGACATTTATTTTTCAGGAGGCCAATTCTGCATAATCGTAGCGTTGGGTGACCTCTGGTACATTGGTGTCGGCACCGCGGGTGGTGATGAGTTTGGAAATTGAATAGGCTTTCATGTTGGCATCGTCGCAGGGAGCGAGCAGGGATTGAATCTGTTCTTTGCTCAAGGCCGGATCGAGCCATGTGTCCCAAAGTTCCTGGGGTAACACTACGGGCATGCGCTGCTTGGTGTTGTGGATCTTTGCCATGAGCGGGTTGGCATCGGTAGTAATAATAGTAAAAGTGCGCAGGAGCTCGCCGGTTTCTTTATCTGTCCAGTGGGAGTAGAGCCCTGCAAAAGCAAACAATTGCTGTCCATCCAGGTATACAAAGTGCGGGTATTTTTTCTTCCGGTATTCCATCCATTCAAAAAAGCCGTCGGCCAATACCAGGCAACGATTCTCCTTTACATAGGTGCGGAAGGAAGGTTTCTCAAAAATGGTCTCGCCTTTGGCGTTGAGTGTTTGCGCCCTCAGCTTTTGTGCTTCCTCTGCAGTTTTTACCCAATGTGGGATCAGTCCCCAATGATAGGCTTGTACCTTATGGGGCTCCTGCATGGTGATCACTGGCATGGGCGGAAATTCAAAGCCACTTATATGGTAAATGGGCTCGAAGGGCATCTCCCATTCGGCGCGGATCATTTTCATGATTTCTTCCTGTTTTTTGGTAAGGGAGTAGTGGTAACACATAACAAACAAGTACGAGGTTAGAAGTACGAGGTACGAAGTTAAGATAAGTACAAGGTATGAGGTTAAGATAAGTACGAGGTACGAGATTAGAAGTACGAGATTAAGAAAAGATAGAAGAAAGTTCGGATCGCTAATTATAGATTTCAAATTCAGTTAACAGTGCAAAAGGAATATAGAAAAGGCAGGGGGGCGCAGATCAATACCCGAAATAGTTTTGAAAGGCAGGAGCAGACGAGGGAGTTTGTTGAGGGTATTGATGAATGGGTGGAACCGAATGTGGCTACTCAGTTTATAGATGTGGAAGCAAAGAGCATTGTCAATAAGG
>CBKWHA010000236.1:0-8116 GCA_966674115.1 uncultured Chitinophagaceae bacterium | reverse complement strand
ATTTGCTGGAAAGAAAACGGAAGCCATCCTTCCTGAAAAATTAACCGCCAACCTTTCTACCAATAATGCCCGCCAGGTGTATAGTAAAGTGGCGGGACTGAATATTTATGAAAATGACGGCGCCGGGTTGCAGCTAAGTATAGGCGGCCGCGGCCTTGATCCCAACCGCACCGCCAACTTCAATGTGCGCCAGAATGGATATGATATAGCTGCTGATGCCTTGGGTTATCCCGAAAGTTATTACACACCGCCGGTAGAAGCGCTGAGGCGCATACAGATCGTTCGTGGTGCTGCTTCACTTCAGTACGGAACACAATTTGGCGGCCTCCTGAATTTTGAAATGAAGCAACCCCGAAGTGAAAAAGGCTTCGAAGTGCAATCACGAAATACGGTGGGTTCATATGGCTATTTTGCCAGTTTCAACAGCATCAATGCCAATTGGGGTAAATGGAGTACCTACAGCTTTGTCCAATATAAACGTGGTGACGGCTGGAGACCCAACTCAAAGTTTGATGCCAAAACAGCTTATTTCGATCTGCACTACAACTATAAAGAAAAATCGCATATTGGTTTCGAAGTAACCCATATGGACTATCTGGCCCAACAGCCGGGAGGTCTTAATGATGCAATGTTCAAGGAAAACCCGCGTCAAAGCAATCGCAGGCGTAACTGGTTTTCGGTAGACTGGAATTTGCTGGACTTGGAATGGGAGCACCAGTTTACCAGCAAAACAAAATTCAATGCCCGCGTTTTTTCTTTAATAGCCGAACGTCAGGCATTAGGTTTTCGTCCGCCCAATCCAAGCATAACAGATAATGGAACGGAAAGGGAAATGATTGATGGTGATTTCAGAAATATTGGTGCAGAGTTTCGTTTTATGCACCAGCATAACTTGTTCAAAAAAGCAAATGTTCTGCTGGTAGGTGCAAGGGCTTATCGTGGTTATAACCACAATCAGCAAGGACAAGGAAATGGAAGTGGTGTGGGGCCTGATTTCGGTTTTCCGGAAAAATCAGATGTGCAATCCGATTATCGATATCCCAATACCAATGCATCTCTGTTTGCCGAGAATATCTTTTATGTCAATAAGAAATGGTCTATTACACCTGGGGTTAGAATAGAATATATGAGAACAGTGGCAGATGGCTATTATATTGAGCCTCAGGATATGGATCTGAATGGTATTCCTGCAAGCTATAAAACAACTGTAGAGTACCGTGTAAATCCACGGAGTTTTCCTCTTTTCGGACTTGGAGTAAGTTATAAGACCAAAGACTATCTTGAGTTCTATGGCAATATTTCGCAGAACTACCGTTCTGTAACTTTTAATGATATGCGCAATAGTGTGGCTATAAAAGTAAATCCTGATATCAAAGATGAAAAAGGGTATAGTATAGACTTAGGCGCCAGAGGCAATCAGCAAGACATATTTAATTATGACATCAGTTTGTTTGCCATGTTATATGGCAACCGTATTGGAGAAATATTTAAGCCCGGCGGGGGGTCTGTAGATAAGTATCGAACCAATATTGGCAAAGCTTTGATTGGTGGGGTGGAGTCTTACCTGGAGCTGCAATTATTGAAAGCAATTGGTCATAATACAAAACTCTTTGACTGGAGCTTATTTACTAATACGGCATTTATCCACTCGCGGTATATAGAAAGCGAAATTGGAAATGTAAAGGACAAGGAAGTAGAGTTTATTCCAACCATGAACGTGAAAATAGGAACCCAGGCCCGTTTTCGCAATTTTAAAACATCGGTGCAGTATAGTTATCTTTCCGACCAGTTTACCGATGCAGAGAATTCCTATGAGCCACATTTGAATACCGCCACCGTCGGTATTTTACCAGCTTATGGCGTTTTGGACTGGAGCTTGAGCTACGAATACAAATGGCTGAAACTGGAAGGCTCAATAAATAACTTAACCAACAAAATGTATTCAACCCGCCGCGCCAGTGGTTACCCTGGTCCCGGCCTGCTCCCCGCTGATGGCAGAGGTTTTTACCTCACTGCAGGAGTGAAGTTATAAATTGATAACGTATAATATATTTATCTTAAAAAGCGGCAGGAGATCTGCCGCTTTTGTTTTGGTTGTGAGTTGTTGTATTTACTCATCAATAACCATACTGGCATAAAATTTATCCGTCTAATCAAAAAAGCTATGGATAAGGATAAAAAAATATTCAAAGAGCAGGATGCACCTTTGAAGAATACAGATAGAGCATTTGTAAAAGTTAAAAGAGATGGCTCTCCTGAGATGCCACAATCTGCTGAACATAATGAAAAGCAAAGGCGGGAAGAAGCTGATCTGGAACAACAGCGCAAGGAGACATTGACAGAACGTGATTAATAGAAAACGAATGCTTATCGTTTTCATTGATTCCACGTTGCAGTATCGCGAAGTATTTTTAACTAACAGGTATATACGCTAACTCCAACAAAAAATTCCAACATGTATCACTCAATCGATGACTCCTTAACTTGAATATTACCGCTTGAAAGACAACTATTTTCTTTCTTTCTCTCTTGATGTAAAGAAGTAATATTTCATTTCTTTCCAAAAAACTTTTGCTCAATTCAAAAGACTTCATACTTTAGTGGTGTACTAACGTAATAATACACTAAAACGCTGCTTATGATTCGTATTCACGATCTTCATTTTAGTTACAAAAAGAAAAAGGTCTACAATGGCCTCAGCCTTGATTTTTTTCCCGGTCGTATTTATGGCCTGTTAGGAAAAAATGGTGCCGGCAAGTCTACCCTTTTGCGCAACATTGCAGGTTTACTATATCCCCAAAAAGGCAAGATCACAGTAGATAGTAATATTCCTGCCCAGCGGCTGCCCCGTTTTTTACAGGATGTCTTTCTTATTCCGGAAGAATTTTACTTGCCAGACATCCCCGTTCATCAATTTATAAAACACTATGCTCCTTTTTATGCTTGTTTCAGTCGCGAGCAGTTCGAGCAATACTGTGTGGCTTTCGACATCCCAAAGGATAGCACCCTGCAGGGCATGAGCTACGGGCAAAAAAAGAAGGTGTTGATTGCTTTTGCTCTTGCCACCAATGCCCGTTATCTGTTAATGGATGAACCTACCAACGGGCTCGATATCATGAGCAAAAGCCGCTTCAGAAAAGTGTTGGCCGAGGCATTAGACGAGAATCGCTGCATGATCATTTCAACTCACCAGGTAAAAGACCTGGAAAACCTCATTGATCGGATCTCCATTATTGATGAAGGAAAGATTTTGTTTGACAGGGATATAGAAGATATTTCCAAAAAATTATCCTTCCACCTTTCATTTGACGACGCGGAAATTAAAGAAGCCTTTTATGCCGAACCCTCTCTTCGTGGGAGCGCCCTGGTTAGCAATAACGAAAGTGGAAAAGAAAGCAAAGTAGACCTGGAGCTTCTTTATAAAGCCATTGTGACCAATGGCGATAAGATCAAATCTGTTTTTAACCCATTAAACCAACTGCATGAATCAGGTATTTAATTTACAACGGTTTACCCTGCTGGTAAAAAGAAACTGGGCTGATAATAAGAAACGGTATGTCTTATCTATCATTGCGTTTATTGGGTTACTTTTTTTGTGGTTTATGTTTATACAAATGGTTGACAAACGTCGTGTTTATAATGATGTTTTCCAGAGACAAACATATTTCTTCTGTCTGTTTTTCGGAGGAGCCATTTATGCAAGCCAGTTTTTCAGGGATCTTGGTTCTAAGCCAAAAGGGATCAATTACCTGATGGCTCCGGCTTCTATCCTGGAAAAGTTTTTGAATGGCTTGCTATACAGCATTGTTTTGCTTTTCATTGTACTCACCTTGGTCTTTTATTTTGTAGATGTCACGATGATCTACATCTTCAACAAGATCAATGTATCTATGGGTTATGCCAGTTCCAGATCAAATGTGGCAAATGTTTTTATTGTGAAAGAGCATAACAAGAACATTGTTTTGTATTTGCTACTGGCCTTCGTATCTATTCAGTCGTTTTTCCTGTTAGGCTCGGTCTATTTTAAGAGATACAGTTTTATTAAAACTATCATTGCTTTATTTATACTGTTTTTTCTATTTATTTCTTGGATGGGGTACTTCCATTCAAAAATAGTTCCCGGCAATTTTACAGATGGCTTTAGTAAATACGAGGTTTATACAAACCATATTATACAATTGGAAGTTCCAGTTTGGTTTTCAGATGTGTTATTTAATTTATTAAAGTATGGTGTGCCCCTTGTTTTATGGTACGCCACTTATTTCCGGCTGAAAGAGAAAGAAATTTAGTTCACTAGAGTTTACTCAATTACAATTAAAATATAGTTATGCAATTCCGGGAATCGGCTTCTATATACTTACAAATTGCAGATTATGTCTGTGAAAAGATCTTGCTGAAGCAATGGAAGGTAGAAGAGCGCATCCCTTCTGTGCGCGAACTGGCTTCACAACTGGAGGTCAATCCTAATACAGTTATGCGCACCTACGATTTCCTGCAGCAGCAGGAAATTATTTACAACCAGCGGGGTATTGGTTTTTTCGTATCGCCACATGCGGTAAAGAACGCTATTCATTATCGCAAAAAAGAGTTCATGGAAAAGGAACTGCCTGGATTCTTCAGGAACCTGTACCTGCTGGATATGGACGTAGAAGACTTAAAAAAGAACTATGAAAAGTTTGTACAGCAACACTTTTCATAACCTCTGTTGATCAATTAAAACCTAAATAGTTTTTCTTCATGAAAACAAGTAATAAAATTCTGCTCGGCGCTTTTGTAACGGCTATGCTTTTAGTTTTCAGCCTGCACGCCACTATCTACATAAAATTTAAAAATGGTAATTATACATTGAATAAACTCCATCCAATGTATCCGGATAATTATACGCTGATTGATGATGGGAGCCCTAGAGAAATTCATCAGCTTAAAGCAATAAAGTATGTATTCTTAGGAGATGTATCTGTTCAACTTTTCAATTCAGATAATCAATCAATACATTTAATACAGAAGAAAGAGAAAAAATATGAGCAGGTAAAATTTGAGCAAAGAGGTGACAGTTTGTTTGTGTTTGTACCCGAAAGGGATAAAAGTGATTTATCTGCTCCTACTATCAAACTTACCACCCAGTTATATATAAACAAAGACGTAGTGGTGCATGGCAAGCGGGCAGATATTTCATTACAAAACGAAAAAGACAGCATTGCTGCTCCTTCATTTAAATTAAATTTAGACAGCTCCTCAGTAAGTTTGATTACCACCTCAAACAACGGTAATACCTATTTTAAATCTTTAAAAATAGGGGGTAAAAATAATTCGGATGTCAGTTTACGTTACACTACAGTTGCCTTGGCTGATATTTCACTGGAACATTCGAATCTCAGTCTTCATGAAACGCAAATAGGTGACCTGAAATTAAAGAGTGATAAAAGTTCGAGATTCTTTATTTCTCCAAAATAATGTTTCAATAACCAGATAAACCAATAAATCATACCAATGGGGTGAAGCATTCCTTGTAAAATATCACCAACATGATGTAATATTTACCTGCGCTGCAGTCTGAATCCCGGCCATGAAGTACTTTAGGATTCTAAAGTTGCTTTGTATATGAGAAATATTCTAAAGAATTCAAACCTTTTCTGTATAACTATACTTGGTACTGCAATCATGGCCTTCTCTGCCAACGCGCAAACCCCAACTGCTTCTATCAATAAGATGAGTGCTGAAGCAAAAGCAAAATCAGACGAAGACCAGGAAAAGAAAGCTGCAGAATGGGTGGCATCGCTCAACCTGAACGATGCCGCCAAAGAAGCTCGTTTGAGCACATTGATTACCACTCATTTAAAAACCATCCGCGATTGGCACAACGAACATCCCTATACTACCGTACCTGCAGGCATCAACCCTGTTACCGGTAAACGCCTCAGCGAATTAGAAAGACAGATTATTGCAAATTCAGCCATGCCGCAAACCGTTCATCAAAACCTAATGGCAGGTTTGCGCAAAGACTTGAACGAACAACAGGTAGAAGCTATATTAGATAAATACACCATAGGCAAAGTTGCTTTTACCATGAATGGCTACAAGGCCATTGTCCCTGATTTAACGCCCCAGGAAGAAGCAACCATTCTCGGCTATTTGAAAAAGGCCCGCGAAGAAGCCATAGATTACAAAAACATGAACCAGATTTCAGCCATCTTTGAAATTTACAAAACCCAGTGCGAGCAGTATTTGAATAACAACGGCCGAAATTGGAGACAAATGTATAAAGCCTATACTGATGCTGTCAAAGCAAAGAAAGCTGCTGAAAAAGCTGCCGCCAAACCTGCACAATAGGTCATAGTTCATCCCCTAACTCAACAAAACAAAATTTCCCTTCATGCTGATATCATTCCCTCTAATATCTCTCCCTTTCAGCACCCAAACATATACTCCCGTGGGCGCTTGAATACCTTTATTCATTCCATTCCAACCCTTTAACAGGTCTTTGGTTATAAAAATTACCGATCTCCATCGGTCATATACAGTAAAATAATCCAGCTGCAACAGACCATAAAGTTATTCCTCATTTCCTTCTGGTATTTTACTTGTAGTAAATAAACTATGGCAAAGATTTCAGCACGATCTAAAAGAAGTTCCCGCAGATCAAAAAAAGGAAGTACCAAAAAATGGTCTGCAAAAGTAACCGCTACCAGTAATGCATTGGACTTGGAGCAAGGCGTCTTTAAAGGAGATGATCCTGCAAAAATTGCAAGGTCCTTAAAAAGGTCAGCTCAACAAAGTCATCGCAGAAAAGCTAAGCCATTTCAGTCAGCAATGTCTATGCTCAACTTTTATATCAACCGGGTCGGCGATAATTTGCCGCAAAGGCAAAAGGAAATATTGGAACAATCTAAGGATGAACTAAGAAAATTGTTTTATTTCTAATATAACTTATGATACGCAAATTGAAATCAGGGCAATACCGGCTCTATTCCCGGAAGAAAAATCCTAACACCAATAAGCGCAGGAACCTAGGAACTTTTGATACATTGGAAGACGCAAAAAGGCACGAAAGGGAGATACAATACTTTAAACGATATTAAATCCTGCTGGTGGGATACGCACGGTAACCCTAAGCCGTACCACACGCGCCCGCACCCTCCACCGCATCCATTTCCCTGTCCCAACCTCTCAACTCCCGATGCCCTCTATCAATCCTAAAATCAGCAACCTTTTTCCATTCCGCTTAACTCGTAAACCTGTAAACTTGTAAACGCATTGCCCATTTCCCCAATTCCCCAATCCGCCATTTTGTCCTACCTTTGCAAACATTTTTAATTCAAGTCATTTTGCCTTATGGCCAATCGCTATAAAGAGTTCAAACATCTCAATCTGCCTTCCATTGAAAAGGAAATTCTCGAAAAATGGGAGCGCGAAAACGCTTTTGAAAAAAGTATCGAAATCCGCGAAGGCGCCCAGCCTTTCGTGTTTTACGAAGGCCCACCCAGTGCCAACGGTATGCCGGGCATCCACCACGTCATTTCCCGCACACTGAAAGACCTCGTGTGCCGCTACAAAACCATGAGCGGCTTCAAAGTGCAGCGCAAAGGCGGTTGGGATACCCATGGTTTGCCTGTTGAGCTAGGAGTGGAGAAGGAATTGGGCATTACCAAAGAGGATATTGGCAAAACCATCTCTGTAGCAGATTACAACCAAAGATGCCGTGAGGCCGTATTGCGCTATAAGGACAAATGGGACGACCTGACCACCAAAATGGGTTACTGGGTCGATCTGAAAGATCCCTACATCACCTTCACCAATGAATATATTGAAAGCCTTTGGTGGTGCCTGAAACAGTTGTATCAAAAAGATTTACTCTTTAAGAGCGTTTCTATCCAGCCGTATTCACCTGCTGCAGGTACAGGTCTGAGCTCTCATGAACTGAACCAGCCGGGCTGTTACAAAATGGTGAAAGATACCAGTTGCATCGCCATGTTCAAGGCAGTCCAAAACGAAAAAAGCAACTTCCTGTTCGAGGCAACTACAAACTCTGAGGTCTTCTTCCTCGCTTGGACCACCACTCCCTGGACCTTGCCTGCAAACCTTGGTTTGACTGTAGGGCCAAACATCGACTATGTCC
>CBKWHA010000235.1:0-8156 GCA_966674115.1 uncultured Chitinophagaceae bacterium | reverse complement strand
GTTACAATGTTATCGAGCATGTAATCATAATAATCCCGGTTGTCTTTATAGGCCAGTCCTGTTAATCCCGCTCCATACTTGTTGGCATAATAATGCTGGTCGGTACGAAAATTCTGGCCAAAATTGACCCGGTAATTCAATCCCCTGATAAAGGGAATATCAAGGTCTGAATAAACATTGGCAAAGAAATACTGACGCCTGTCGCGATCGTCCACTAAATGACTCATCAGCGGGTTAGGCGCCACGGTATTGGTAGGATTGGGGATCAGATTACCGCTGGAATCGAATGGTACCACCAGGGGGGCGCCGCGTGTTAACCAAACCAGGTCCGGCTCGGCGCCATCCTGTTTTACAAACGAACCGGATGATACCAGCCCCAGTTTCCAGAATTTAAACGGCTTTGTTTCGAGGTTGGCCCTTACGGTATGTCTTTTGAAAATGTCGGCTTTGATAAAGTTTTTTTGATCGGCCATACTCCCCGAGAAAAGATAGTTGAAATTTTCGCTGCCGCCGGACAGGCTCAGGTTGCTCTCCCATACATGTCCGGGGCCGGTACCTGCCTTCCACCAGTTAAAATCATAGGGGTTCAGGGCCGTACGGTTGGTATTGGCCATGGAGGCATCCACCTTCTGTACCACGTCAAAAGCGGGATTGGGTTGCGTATAATCAGGACCTAAAAAGGCTTCTTTCCAAAAGGCATCCTTAAACTGCTCAATAAACCCGGCCCTGTCCCAGGTATGAAAGTCCTGGGTAGGCTGTTGTGTGGTGTAGGCACTGGTAAAAGCAACCCTGGGCTTACCGGGGCGGCCTTTTTTGGAAGTAATTAGGATAACGCCATTGGCTGCCTGGGCGCCATAAACGGCCGTGGAGCTGGCATCTTTTAATACGTCAATACTGGCAATATCATCCGGATTAATGGAAGACAAAGAGCCATTGTATTGCACTCCGTCGAGAATGATCAGCACACTTTGCGAACCGCCAAGCGTAACCTGTCCGCGAATTTGTATGGAAGGCGTACCTCCGGCCGCGGTAGATACCCCTACGTTGAGCCCTGCAACAGTACCTTGAAGAAACTGCCCGATATTCGTGTTGGGGGCATTGACCATTGCTTCAAGATTTACTTTGGAAACCGCGCCAGTTACATCACTCTTTTTTTGCGTACCATAGCCCACCACTACCACTTGTTCCAAAGTACCGGCCGTGGCCTTCATCGACACGTCTAAAGTGAAGGTGGTACCTGCTTTTAGATGGTAACCCGATAAAGTTTGTGGCTCATAACCCACATTGGTGATGGTGAAACTATAAAGTCCGCCCACCGGTACACGGAAGGTGAACCTTCCAGCAGAATCTGTTTTCGTTCCCGATGTAAAATTGGTTTGGCTGTTGCGAATAACCACCGACGCATTCACGAGCGGCTGGTTGTTTTCGCCATGCACCATTCCTTTTACGATATTGAGATTGTCTTGTGCCTTTACCGAATAAGAATAAAGGACTTGCAAGAGGATCAAAAGGGCTATAATGGCAGCCCTGCATTTAAGTAGCCTACATATCATACGGCATGCTGTTTTAATGAATAAATAATAAAAGTCTTTCTTTCAGTTTATGCTGATAAGTCATCCCGCTTTAGCGGAACGCAATAATTTATTTGCTGTGATTTTACCTGCTGATAATAAAAGCAGGATCTCTTTTGGTGATCGTTAGGTTAGTAAGGGAGCCTATTCGGATGAGCATTGTTGCTAAAGAATCCTACCTGTTGTACTGGCCCGAGTAGATGGTATGTCTATCCTATAATTGCCACTTCAAAATGGCAATTGTTTTTACAACTGGGTGCAAATTATCATCCAGGAGGGGGTGAAATGAGGGTGATTTTCCTATAAAAAGGGGTCATTTTTGATTTTGCCCCCATGATCCGGCTAAAATGGCTGTTCAATACATATAGGAAAGGCTGGATTATTTTTTGGAGTTGTCTTTTAAGGCGTTTGAGGAAAGTTGATAGGTCTTGTTAAAGGGCTCCCTGTACTTTTTGATGTATTCTGAAGGATTCATTCCAAATAATTTATTGAACTGCACCCTGAAATATTTCACGTCACTGATACCTACTTGGTAAGCTGCCTGGTTTACATTACAATCACTTTTAATCATCAATTCTGCCCCTTTTCGCAGGCGGATGTACCGGATAAAACTGGCAACTGTTTGCCCGGATATTAGTTTAACCTTTTTGTACAATTGGTTATGGCTCATCCCGATCTCCTTTGCAAGGGTCTTTATGGTAAACTGGTCGTTGTCAAGGTGGCTTTCTACAATTTCAATGCATTTTTCAAGGAATTCCTTGTATTCAGGAGAGATCTTAAGGGTGTTTTTCTTTAACGTAATCTCGTTAAAGAAGTACTTCTGAAGTTCATTGCGGCTTTTAAAGAGGTTTTCAACCTTGGCCAGCAAAATATCTTTATCAAATGGCTTGGTGATATAAACATCGGCTCCCCCTTCAATGCTTTGCAATTCTACTTCAGGTCCGTTGCTACCAGTAAGCAAAATTACCGGGATGAGGTTAAGGGAAGGGTCCTTTTTGATTTGTTTGCATAGCTCAATTCCGTTCAAAACATCCATGCGTATATCACTAATGACCAGGTCAGGGAACTCTTTTTGGGCCAGTTTCAGTGCCTCCTCCCCATTTTCTGCGTCCAGGATTTGGTATTTGTCTTTTAAAATCTGGTGAAGATATTGCCTGATTTCCTGGTTATCATCGGCTATCAAAATGGTCCGCCGGTCTGTTACCAGCTCCTCCAGTTGGCTTTCATTTTTTTGGGGAAATGCCATTTCTTCTACAGCATGTTCTGCTACCAGTTCTTTCAAAATAGCCGGTCCTTTTTGCGGCTCATCTAAAATTACCTGGTCTTTCAAATGTGCATTGCCTTTTTTCAGGATAACCACAAACGTGCTGCCTTTGCCTTCTACACTTTCAAAAGTAACGTCCCCTTTGTGCCCTTCCACAAAATGCTTCACCAGGTATAAGCCTATGCCAAAACCTGTTTTGGCCGGGGCTTTCTCCGACGATGCCTGGTAAAACTTTTCAAACAGTCGTGAAGTTGCATCTTTTGAAATGCCGTAACCGTTGTCTATCACGACTATTTCTACATCCGTTTCCCGCTCTTTCACCCTAAATATGATTTTTCCACCCTCTGGCGTGTATTTAAAGGCATTGGAAAGAAGGTTAAACAGGGCAATTTCAATTTTTTGCCGGTCCACATACAGTTCAAGCTCTTTGTTGTCACAGTCAAACACATATTCCTGGTGGTTCAGTTTTGCCTGCTGCACAAAGCATAAATAAACCTCGTGGCACAAATCATAAAAATTGCACTTGGAGAACTTCATGTTTTCCGCCTCAACATCAGCTTTACGGAAAATCAACAACTGGTCAACCAGGCTTAGCAAGCGCCTGGCATTGCGGTGAACAATATTTAACTCTTTGTGCTCATCCGGTGAGTCAGCTTTTCGTAACAAATCTTTTATGGGATTGATGATTAACGTAAGCGGAGTACGGAATTCATGAGAGATATGCGTAAAAAAAGAAAGCTTCTTTTCAGTCAATTCCTTTTCTTTCTCCTTTTCAAAGTTGGCAAGTTTAACTTCGTAATTGGCAAGTTTGATTTCATATTTTAACCGCTCCTGCCGTTTGGAATACACAATGTATAGATAGAAGATAGAGACGAAAAGTACTGCATACAGAACATAGGCCCACCACGTCCGGTACCAGGGTGGCAGTACAACAACGGAGAGTAGGCCCGTCTCATTACTCCAATCACCAGCACCATTCGTTACTTTTATTTTGAAAGTATATGTTCCATCCTGGAGTCTTGAGTAATTGGCTGTACGGACATTGTTTACATGAATCCAGTTCTTATCCCATCCTTCTAGCTTGTAGGCATATTTTATTTTATCGGCGCTGTTGTAATCCAACGCCACGTAATCCAATGAAAGAACGGCCTGGTCATAGGGAACCACAATTTTTTTTATCCATTCGGCAGTTCTTGCTTTTACATAGGTGTCATCTTCTTCAACAGGCTTGTTATTGATTTTTAACCCGGTTAGGAATATTTTGAGCTTTTCCTTCTTTTCATAAATACTATCCGGGTAAAAAATATTAAAGCCTTTGATGCCTCCGAATAAAAATTCCCCTGACTTCAAAACCAATGCAGCATTATAACTGAATTGATTGCTTTGCAAACCATCGGATTCTGAAAAGTTTCGGCATGTTTTATCAATGGTATTGAACTTACACAGGCCATTAAAAGTACTCAGCCACAAATTATTTTTATCATCTTCCAGCATACGAAGAATAGTGTTGCCTGGCAAACCATCTGCAGTTGTAAATCGTTGGTACGCGCCCTTTGTACGATCGAATAACAACAATCCTCCATCATCTGTTCCGATCCAGAGGTTTTTATTGCGGTCTTCAAGAATACTACGGACTGACTGTCCAATATACCAGGATTTATGTTTTTTATTTACGCGGTCAATTTGAACTAATGAAGCCTGGAACCCAACCAAAATATTACCCTGCCTGTCTTCTGAAATACTTTGAGCACTAATAAGAGTTTCATCAAAGATTTCAAAGCGGTTTGCTTTTCGATTGAATACATATAGTGCACCACCATTAGCGGCAGCAACCCATAATTGCATTCTGGAATCTTCAAAGACCAGCCAGGCGTTGTTTTCAAAAGAGCCAGTATAAGGATTGAAACAATCGAAATGTTCAAACTTTTGTGACCCTTTTTTTAGACGGTTGACACCAGTAAACCAGCTAACCGCCCAAAGGTCGCCCTGCGAGTCACAAACAGTGCTGGCGATAAAATCACTGCTGATGGAAGCCAAGTTGTTTGCATTATGCTTATAATTTGTAAATGTGTTCCTCTGACGGTCCCAATACCTTAGGCCAGCGCCTTCGGTACTGATCCACACATTACCCTTCTGATCTTCTGCAAAAGAAAAAATGAAATCATCACTATTGTTCTGCCTGGAACCTTGATAAGTAATATGCTTAAATAAATTATCGTTAGACGGGATAATATTGATTCCACCCCGCAGCGTTCCGATCCATTTGTTGCCCTGTATATCACTATAAATAGTATTTATAACCCTGCTGGTTAAAGAAGTTCCTGCGCCTGGCACATAAGGAACCGGACGGGACTGACCAACCGGCATTGACCACACCCCGTTACCATCTGAAGAGATCCATAATACACCTTGTCGGTCTTCAAAAAGATCCATTACCCTAGCCTTGAAAGGAAAAACGTTATTTGAAAACAAATTCTTTCGCATGTCATACACGAAAAGTCCGTTTTCATTTCCAAGCCATAAGTTCCCTTTGCTGTCTAACTTTAAACAATCAGCTTTTTTGATAGTTCCATTAATTAACTGAATATCTTTATTTTTTATGGTATATATGCAAAGTCCAACCTGCTGAATAAAAACCCACGCCTTTTGTCTGCTTGAATCAAAAGCAATAGCTCTTACATTATAATCGCCTTCGTATCCTTTCCGTGACAGGAAAGGAATTTGCACACCGGTTCTGCTATTTTTCTGGAACAGCAATAAACCTTTTTGATGTGTGCCAACCAGCATGGATCCATCTTTATTGTTTTTTTGAATGGTACGAATGATACTTTCCAATGGAACTACCGAATTATTATTCCACGCTTTAAACCTGGTAGCATAAAAGTTTCCTTTATATGGGTTGTAAATATTCAACCCTTTCCCGGTCCCTATCCAAAGCTGATGATCGGCATCTTCAGCAATTGCTCCGATACCGTTGCCATTCAGGGAGGTAGTATCGCCGATAACATTCCTGAAAATTTTAAAGCTGTAGCCATCATAGCGGTTCAGTCCGTTAAAAGTACCAAACCACATAAAGCCATTGTGATCCTGAAGAATGCTGGTCACTGCATTATTTGATAATCCCTGATCAATTCCCAGGTATTTTACAGGGGGATCATTAAAAGCAAAACAAGGAGTTCTGGCAATTAACAGAAGTATAAAATAGATGAAAATAATACTTCGGCACATCGTTCCTATACTGCGCAAGACTTTCTATTTTTTATAATAAACAAAAGAGGCCTTGGAACGTTTTAAATACCATCAAATTTAGTATGGGGCTTATATATCTACAGGCTCTGCTTTTCCTTTTTTGTTCCAGGTTTCAAGAAAACTTGAAGGTATAAAAATGTTATTGAACGGGAAAGAATTGTATTGCATATTATACAGATGTCTTTGATTGGTGTCAATTTCCACTCGTTTTCGTTTGAGTTCATTTAATGTTACATCTTGATCTTTTGCTCCCTTTTGAAAACTTCATGTGATGCTGGCTTGATTTTAGTTTCGGGAATGACACTATAAGCCTGTTTCAAGCCACCGAGATCAATACGGATTTCATCAAGGATCACTCCGGGATCAACACAATATATTTTCAAGGTGTGTTTTCCAGCTTTGAGAAAAGGCATTTGTATTTTTTTCTCTGCCCTGTTTCTTAAGACATTTTGTTTCCATTCTTCGCTTCTGCCAAATGTTTTAAAATCCACTATTTGTAACGGCCCCTCATCAATAGATACAGCATAGCGCATGCTATAGTTATTGTTAAGAGGATGTGTTGGCAAAGCCATGACAGAAACAAAAGGCTCCGTTGAGGAAAAGGTATAAAAATCATAGGCAACAAAAGCATTGTCTCTTTTAATGGAATCAAGTTCTGTTGAAGGTTTGTCTTTTACTGCCAATGGGAAAGCCTGCAGTACATTTCCTGTATATCCTAATCCATTGATAACTTTCCATTGATTATTCAGCTTGTTGCTTTGACGGCTGAAATGAGTGGCATGCATAGACACAAAGCCGTTGTTTTCAACGAAACCGTTATAAGTTGATAGTTCGAATTTATTTCCTTTGCTTGCTTGAACATTCACTACCATTTGTTTATCATTTCCTGTGAAAATGATGTGACCACCTCCTTTTTCATTTGCACTCATTTTACTCCAATCAATGTCCACCCAGATGCGCACTTGCTTCTTTCCTTGTTCAGAACTAAGCAACCCGCTATTCTTTGACAGGCGGATCCAGCCATTTGAAACAGAAGCAGTCCAGTGCACTATTTGATTCTTATGTAAGAAGATATCAATAAAATATTGCTGCTTATTGAAAGCATCAAAATGGGGTAACGATAGAGTACCGCCATTGCCTAACAGCGAAGAATCTTTTGTTACATATCCTTCCGGTGCGATACTCCAGGTATTTGTGCTGTCGGTTCTGATTGCAGGGATAACCGGCTCCTGATATACAGGAAGGTTCCTTGGATTCATGGACATCATATGTTTCCATTTACCACCAGCCAGTTGGTTATTATAATATTCCGTCTCCCTTACAATGCTGTCATAAGCACCTTTCGACAGCTGTGCATACTCAAAGGCACTTAATCTGTTTTGCTTGGCGTAGAAATAAGCTTTATCCCGGTATAAAAACTTCTTGTTGATCTGCGAAGCCCCTACCACCGGATAATACACCAACTGGTAAAATGCATCCGCATCTTTGGAACTTATTTGAGGCCGCATTTTTTTTACTTCTTTTTCTAAGGCGTTGTATCGGTCTATTCGCTTTTGCGCTTCGTCGCCAAAGTAAAAATGGTTGAAGTCTGTATAAGTTGTTTTTGTGGTGGGCTCTGTTTGGCTCCAACCCATAAACTCTGGCCTTCGTTCAAATGCCAATTGATAATATTCCCACAAGACGGGCTGTATTTTTTGCCCCTTCTCTTTTCCGAATAGAGCAGTTGCCCACTGGAGCAAATGCTGTTTGGTATACTTGCTGTCTTTGAACGGAGCAGGGTTGTAGGCCATATCTAAAAACTGCTGCAGGTTGTATTCAATAGGCTTAATGTCGCCAACATTTAATACCCACAAACGCTTGGCCCCAGTTTCATAGGCCTTCATCATTTCTTCCCTCAGTAAGGAAGGATGGGTAGAAGGCAGCCAAAGGTAATCATGTGGCCGTCCCCAGTATGAAGCATGATAATACACACCGGCACCACCTTTACGTTTTAGTTCTTGCTCATTATTGAGCCGGTGTATGTAACCATAGTTGTCGTCAGGCCACACAAGGGTTACATCCTCCGGTACTTT
>CBKWHA010000234.1:0-8189 GCA_966674115.1 uncultured Chitinophagaceae bacterium | reverse complement strand
AATGACCCGGGACGGTCTTGAGGCGGAAAGCTTTTCAGTCCCCTAATGGGTGTGGTAAAATCCTGGTGAGTTAAAAAAGTAAGTCCTCCGGGTATTTTCAATCCAATCGTTTTTTCTTTAGCTTTATCTACGTAGCCCACTAAATACATATCAGCAACTGCAAGGGAGTCGAAGTGTCCTTCCATGGCCGCCAGCTTAGCCGGCTGGTGCTCTGCTACTACTTCTGCCGATTTGTGGCCCAGGAACAATTGCGTTAAGGAGGAAACGGTTGCAATCACCAGGGCAATCTTAAACGCAGACTTAGCAAATTCAATATGCCTTTTCCTGAGCAGATAGTAAGCACTGATACTCAAGACAAGGAAAGATCCAGCCAGGAAAGCACCTACCCACACATGCCATACGCGTTCCACGGAAGAAGGGTTGAAGACCATTGCCCAAAAGTCAGTGATCTCGGCTCTCGCCTCCATACCCTGGCCTGCAATTCTGAATCCTCTCGGAGTCTGTTGCCATGAATTGGCCACTACAATCCAAATAGCCGAAAACATAGAACCTAAGAATACCATGACCGTAGCAAAGAAGTGGACTTTGGGTTTTACCCTGTCCCAACCAAAAACCAATACGCCCAGGAAGCCTGATTCCAAAGCAAAGGCAAAGATGCCTTCGGCAGCCAGGGCTGATCCAAACACATCGCCTACATATTTAGAGTAGGTAGCCCAATTAGTGCCAAACTCAAATTCCATGACAATGCCGGTAGCAACACCCAGCCCAAAGATCAGGGCAAATATCTTGGTGAAGAACCTGGTCATGTCTTCGTACATCTTATTGCCGGTTTTCAGGTACAAGCCTTCCATGGCCACCATGCACAAACCAAGACCGATGCTTAAAGGGGGATAGATGTAATGAAAAGAAATGGTGAAGGCAAATTGTATTCGGGAAAGTATCTCTACATCCATAATCTATAAGAAAATTGGTGAATAAATAGAGGAAACAACCGCTAGAAGAACGCCACAAAGGTATTTAAATAGACGTGTCATATTTAAAGAAAAAGCTGCCTGGAAAGGCAGCTTTTTCTTTAATGTTACAGATATAAAAATTAGTTATGCTCTGAAATATCTTGTATAAGCAAAGTCACCAAACGTCTCACCCATTTTCCTATGCTGCTTGAACTCGCCAAATAAACCATCTAATTCTGCTAAGATCTGGCTTTCGTTCAAACTTTCCTTATACAGCTTATTTAATCTCAATCCGTACCTGTCGCCACCCAAGTGCATATTGTAATGACCTAAAGCTGTTCCTACAAAAGCTATTTCTGCAGCAAAAGGACGGGAACACCCATTCGGGCAGCCGGACATCCGTAAGATCAACTCTTCATCTTCCAAGCCATGCTTTTGGAGCAGTGGCTCTATCTTAGAAATAAGCGTTGGTAAGTAGCGTTGTGATTCTGCTAATGCCAGGGCACAAGTATTTAAGGCCACACAGGCTACTGCATTGCTGCGGAGGGTTGAAGGACTATTGGTATGTTCTATAATTTTAAAACGCTCCAGTATTTCCTGTATTACTGGTTTGTCTTCTTCCCTGATGTCGGCAAGGATCACATTCTGGTTACATGTGAAGCGGAAATTAGCTTTACATGTTTCAGCTACCTCTAATAAGGCAGTTTTCAATGCTACTTTTTCATCATCCAATACCCTTCCGTTCTCTACAAAAACCGTATAATTCCAGAGGCCTTCGTGGTTCTGCTCCCAGCCATAAAAGTCCTTACGCCTGTTGAATGTAAAAGGTTTTGCTTCTTCTATGGCGAAGCCACATCTTCTTTCCAGCTCTTCTTTCCACCATTCCAGACCCAAGCGGTCAACTGTATATTTCAGGCGAGCCAGTTTACGGTCGCTGCGATTGCCGTAGTCTCTCTGGATGGTGAGAACTTCATACACAGCTTTCAGTAATTTCTCTTCCGTATCCACAAATCCAATAACAGAGGCCAGACGTGGGTAATGATCCGGATTGCCATGGGTTGATGACATGCCGCCGCCGATAGCAATATTAAAACCTCTTAGTTTGTTGTTTTCAACAATAGCAATGAGTGCAAGGTCGTTGGCAAAAACATCAACGTCGTTGTTAGGTGGAATAGCCAGTGCAATCTTGAACTTACGAGGCATGTAGCGGTCCTGGTACAAAGGATCTTCTTCCAGTTTTTTATCCGCTAACTTTTCAGCGTCCAACCATATTTCGTAATAACCATTTGTTTTGGGCAATAACAGATCGCTGATTTGTTTGGCAATTGTAAACACCTGCTCATGCACCGGAGATTCCTTGGGGTTGGCAGTGCTGATCACATTCCTGTTGATATCGCCACAGGTAGCCAGTGTTGTCAGGCCTGCTTCATTAAATGCCTGAAGCGTAGGCTTCACCTTTGACTTTAATATGCCATGCAGTTGGATCGTTTGACGTGTTGTGATCTTGATCACCCCGGTCGAATTTTCACCGGCAATGTGATGCAAGGCTATCCATTGCTCTGGTGTCATGAACCCTCCGGCCAGGCGCAGACGGATCATGAAAGAATAAAGGCGCTCCAATTTCTTCATCGCCCTTTCTTCTCTTCTGTCGCGGTCATCCTGTAGGTACATACCATGGAAGCGTACCAATGAATGATCATCTTCATAGATATTTCCGGTGATTTCATTTTGAAGGCTTTCCTTGATCGTGCCCCGCAGGCCATCACTAGCCATTTTTATTTTTTCTGTAGGAGACAGGTTATTGTTACTTTTTGCCATAGTTGTTAAAATGAGTGATGAGTAATGAATGATAAGTATTAAATAATCAATACACATCTTTCAAGTATCTGCCCTCTTCTTTTAGTTGTGTTAAGAATTCGCTTGCTTCTTCAATCGTTTTATTGCCGTGTTGCCGAATGATTTGCAGAATGGCATCCTCTACATCGAAACTCATAGGATCTTTAGCTCCGCAGATATAAACAGAGGCACCGCTGGTTAACCATTCATAAAATTCTTGTCCATGTTGGAGCATCTTATGTTGTACATATACCTTTTCCTTTTGGTCTCTGGAGAAAGCAACATTGAGCTTTGTGAGTGAACCGGTATCCTTCCAGTTTTGCAGTTCTGTCTGATAGAGAAAGTCTGTAACAAAATGCTGGTCACCGAAAAACAGCCAGTTGCGTCCGCTCGCACCTGTTGCCTCTCTGTGGGTCAGGAAAGAACGGAAAGGAGCAATGCCTGTTCCTGGCCCAACCATGATGATATCTTTATCATTTTGTGGCAGGCGGAACTGGTTGTTTTTATGGATATAAAATTCAAACGTAGTATCCACAGGAAGCTGGGATAGGTAGTCGGAGCATAAACCATAATGTGCTTCTTCATTTACATAAAACTTGTCTCTCGATACCGTAATATGTACTTCGCCTTCATGGGCTTCAGGTGAAGAAGCAATGGAATACAGGCGGGGTGCAATAGGTTCTAATACTTCAATCAGGTCTTCCAGTTGTGCCGTATCATTTAGCGGATAAATGCGCAGTAACTCCAGTAATCCAATCCGTGTAACCGGTATGTCCTGCTTCACCAGAGTAGCATATTTGCTAACAACTCTTTCGGGCAGATAACAGATGTTCAGCTTCTTCTTCAGCAAATCGAAAATGCTTAACTGTTCGTTGCGGTAGTGGACTGAAGTAGTGCTGTTTACGCCCAAAACATCGATTATAGCTTCGACTAGTTGCAAGGGGTTTTCCGGAATGACACCCAAAGCATCTCCAGGCATGTATTCCAGGTTTTCTGCAACGATCTCAATGTGATGGGTTTCCTTGTTGGAGCCCCTGTCGTTTAAATTGGTGTTGGTAACGATAGTACCCTGGTATATTTTTTTGCCTGTTGATTTTTTTACAGCTGGCGTCTTTGCAAGTGCAGGGCTGCTATTTTGTGGGTTCAAACCTTCTAACACCTGCGAAAACCAGCTCGCGGCATCACTCTCATAATCGGTATCGCACTTTTGCAGCGTAGCAATTCTTTCTCCGCCCAGTTTGTTTAATTGAATGTCCACGTCTTCACCAGCTTTGCAAAACAATGGATAGGAAGTGTCGCCTAATGCCAACACTGCGTATTTCAGTTTGTCCAGTTTAGTGCTATTGGTGTGAATATGATCGTAGAACTTTTTGGCGCCTGCCGGAGGTTCACCCTCGCCTTGCGTGCTGATCACTGTCAGGAAGTACTCTTCTTTGGGAAGATCCGTTAACCGGTACTGATCCAGACTTACCAACTTTGCATTGATACCTGCCTTTTTTGCTTTAGCTGCAAAATCTGTAGCCAGTTTTTTTGCATTTCCCGTTTCGGTACCATAGGCAATGGTGATTTTATTGACAGATGGCTTTGCGGGTACCACTTCCTGCACCTGTACCTGGCCACCTGTAGCAATAACTCCAGCTACATAGCCGTTGAACCAAATGAGCTCTTCTCTAGTAAAGCTGGCCACTATTTCATCTACCAGCTTCATTTTCAGGGATGCTAACATGAACGTTTATTATTAGGGTTTGAATGATTTTGTGAATGCGGGATCGTGAATGGTTAAGGGTGAATCAGGCTCTTTCTGCTATTGCGTAAGAGGCAATTCTTTCATCTACCGGTTTAAAGTATTCTTCATTGCTGCGGCCGTTTGCCAGCCACTTGAATTGCTCGTGCAGGGCCACTACCTTTCCTATGATCACCAATGAAGGCGATTTGAATTGCGTATTGCCGAATTTTTCAGCAAACTCATAGAGGTTGCCTGTATGAATAGTTTGGAGAGGTGTAGTAGCCTGTTCAATAACAGCTATCTGTTTTTCAGGATGAATTCCATTGGCTGTTAATTGATCAGCAACATGTAGTGATGTTTCTGCAGACATGTAGAATACCAGGGTGTCGTTGGTTGCGGCTAATTCTTTCCAATAAGCTTCAGTGATTATGCTTGTGTCATAACAGGTAAGAAAACGAACTGCAGTTGCGTAATTTCTTGCCGTGAGTGGCATGCCAGCGTAAGCAGCAGCACCCAGAGCCGCCGTGATACCAGGTATGATTTCATAAGGTATCTGATGCTGTACCAAAGCATGCAGTTCGTCAAGAATGTTGGAAAAGATAGATACATCGCCACCTTTCAAGCGCACTACCAACTTCCCCTGCTTAGCATAATCCACCATCAACTCATTGATAGAAGACTGTGGCGTAGAAGCACCACGCCTGCATTGCTTTCCCACATACAGCACTTCTGCTCCAGGATTTACATATTCATTAATAATCACTTCGCTCACCAGGCGGTCTGTTAATACAACATCCGCAAATTGCAAATAGCGAAATGCTTTGATAGTGAGTAATTCCGGGTCGCCAGATCCTGCTCCTGCTAAAACAACTTTTCCTTTCTGATCTTTTTTATACTGCATACAAGTTTTCAACTCAGTTAATAATTACAGTGCAAAGTTGCACGTACACTATCAGTAATGGAAATGGTAAATAATTATGTGCTATAACTTAAAGTTATACTGATGGGCGAAGTGCATAAATAAATTAGCTAATTGCTCTGAAGCACCCTGTCGTTGGATAAAGTAGAAGTAACGCTCTATGGAAAGCCCTTTGACATCCAAGATACGGAAGGAATTACTGGAAAGCTCATTCAAAACAGAGTGGATGGAGAGGAAGGCCATGCACTCAGAATTCCTTAAGTAGGTTTTTATGGCTTCTGTTGAACCCAGCTCCATTTCAATATTCAATTGTGAAAAGTTGAGTCCAAAAGGCTTGAGAGCGTGAGTGATCACGTCCAGCGTACCGGAGCCAGCTTCTCTCACCAGGAGCGGTATTTTTTTTAGTTCATTTATGGTGAGGTAGGGTTTTTTTGCCAGGATGTGCTGTGTATTGCTCACTAGTACAATTTCATCTTTGACGTACTCTACGTATTTTATATCCTTGTTTTTTGACTGGCCCTCTATGATTCCAATATCTATATCGTTGTTCAAAAGGGCCTGTTCAATCTGCTCCGTATTGCCATTCATCAACCTTACATTTACTTCCTGGTATTTTTTATGGAAGTCAGCCAGTACAGAGGGAATTACATATTGGCTTATGGTGGAACTGGCGCCCAGGTGCAATAAACCTTTCTGTTGATTGGAGAAGCTGTTCATATCAAACTCCATGTTGCGGTAGATATTCAACAACTGCTCTGTGTATTCCAGTAATACCTTTCCCTGTGCCGTTAGCTGTATTTGGTTCCCTTTGCGGTTGAACAATGGCACTTTGAAGTATTGCTCCAGCTCCTGGATATGTTTGCTGACTGCAGGTTGTGTTATGAACAAGTCTGACGCAGCCTTGGTAAAGCTTAGTCGCTTGGCCACTGTATGAAACACTTTAAACCTGAAGTCGAACATGATATTCCAATAATTGAATGCTGCAAGTTAAAGTTATTTGCGATTAAGGACGTTATGGTACTTTTTACCGAAAAACCAGGCTATTGGCTAAGTTGATCTCATCCTGATTGATGGTATGTCCCATGTTGTTGTAAACCTTTTCTGTAACAGAGGCGTTCATATTCTTAAGAATATTAGATGTAGCATATACACGCTCCACAGGCACATGGGGGTCGGGATTGCTGGTGCCTATGAAAATGGGCGTGCCATTAAAATCTCCTTTGTAGTGCTCAGGATAGATCTTATCACCGATCAATCCACCGGTAAAAGCAACAACACCTCCGTATTGGGTCGCATTTCTTGTAACGAATTCCAGGGTTAAACAGGCTCCCTGTGAGAAGCCTAAAAAGTATATGTTTTCTGTCGCGATACCATTGCCCTTTATATCATCCACAATTTCTTTTAAAAGGTTGAGGGCAGAACTTAGCCAGGGCTCGTTTTGGGCAGGAGGGGCCATAAAAGAATATGGATACCAGGTGTTGTTGGTTGCCTGTGGTGCTAATAAAGCGAAATCTTTTACTTCAAGATAGGAAGACAGGGAAAGGATATCTTGTGCGCTGCCACCTCTTCCATGGATCGTCAACAGTACTTTTGAGGCTTCTGAAATGTCTTTTCCTGCCGTAAAGATCTTCTTATTGTGCATTTTATTTGTATTGATTAGGATTGATGTTTATTGGCGTTAAAGTAGTTTCCAGTTCCTTCCGGTTTTTTTCGAATTGTGCAGGCAATTTCAATTCTTCGCCCAGGCGTTCTGTTGGTTCATCCACACTAAAGCCCGGACCTGAAGTAGCTATTTCGAACAATACACCGCCAGGCTCGCGAAAATAGATGGAAGTAAAATAATTCCTATCGAGAACAGGAGTGGGGTTTAGCATTCTTTTCGCAATCTTTATTCGTACTTCATTTTGTGTTGTTGCATCAGGTGTGGCAAATGCAATATGATGAACGGTGCCGCTGCCGGCCAATCCTTTGAGGCTATCAGGTGCACAAACTATGTCAATGTAATTTCCAGGTGTATCACTAGCTGCAAAGCGGAATCTGTTTCCTTTTTCAGCAATGAGTTGGTGATCCAGTTGTTCCATGAGCAGACCTGCTGTACGTTCATATCCTTCTTCCCATATTTCCACATTATAAAACCCCTTGATCGAATGTTCTATGGGGATATGGCCGTAAGTAAACCCCGGTCGGCTATCCTTGTCGGTGAATACCAGCTCCAGACCAAGACCATCAGGATCTTCAAAGTAAATCACCTGCTCACCTTCAAACCGTTCTATGGGTTCTTTATAGTTAACACCGAATCGCTTCAACCTTTCCATCCAGAAATTTGTTGCAGACAGGGGCACAGAAAAAGTGGTGGTATTTAACATACCTTTTCCATGTCTGCCTCGGACTAATCCGCCATAAGGAAAGAAAGTAAGAATGCTCCCAGGCAGTCCTTTTTCATCACCATAGTAAAAGTGATATGTGTTGGGATCGTCGAAATTGACGGTTTTTTTAACCAGTCTTAATCCTAAAATCCCTGTATAGAAATCAATGTTTTTTTGTGCATCTCCTGCAATGGCAGTAACATGGTGTATGCCGGTAATGAGTTGAGTCATAATATTTATTTCTACCAATTTTATGCCTCTTCCAATTTTACTGAGGTCATGGTAAGAGATCCGCCTACTGCTTTGTCATTAAAGAAAGAAACAGCATCTTTATTTCCTTTTAAACCTAAAGTGTACATCAGTGGTAAATAGTGATCTGGTGTTGGTAT
>CBKWHA010000233.1:0-8197 GCA_966674115.1 uncultured Chitinophagaceae bacterium | reverse complement strand
TATGCAAA
This sequence comes from uncultured Chitinophagaceae bacterium, assembly GCA_966674115.1. Classification (GTDB taxonomy): domain Bacteria; phylum Bacteroidota; class Bacteroidia; order Chitinophagales; family Chitinophagaceae; genus Flavisolibacter. The sequence goes on along the minus strand of CBKWHA010000233.1, from coordinate 8,189 downwards.
TAATAAAAAATGCAGAGCAAAAGGATGCTAGCCCGTTTCATAAACAGTATAATTAATTGGAATTAATTGATTCTGTTTTCAGAGAGTGCTGGATTGCCGGTTTTTTAAAGGATCGAGGAAATCACTGGTTTGAATGGTAAGGGAAATAATAAAAGCTACTTGCTTAATTTTTCATGAAGGATTAGAAGGATTAATTGTACAGGGTATCTTGTATTTTTAACTCTGCAAGAGCAAAGGTTAGTTTACCTACCTGTAAAAGATTTTAAAACAATTCGCTGCAAAATAAGAAAGGAAAATTGGTTTTGCAATAGGCAGGTAAATATTTTTACTTAAACTGATATATACAAAAACACCGCTTTTCAGCGGTGCCTTTGTTAACCTTCAACCATTTCTTTTACGGCATATCATTTAGAAAGATGCAGCAATAGAAAGACAGTCCTTAATCAGGAAAACGCTGCACAGCCTTCTCAAAAAGTTGTTAAAACAATTCCGGCTCCTTATAATCAAGCCGGAAGGAGGTACGGTGAAGACTACAAGGACCGTATTGATTTAAAGCCTGTTGGTGCTCGCGCGTTCCGTAGCCTTTATTTTTTGCCCAGTTATATTGAGGATATTGTTCGTGCAGGCTGATCATCAAATCATCACGGTAAGTTTTGGCCAGTATGCTGGCAGCAGCTATGGATGCAAATTTTTCATCACCTTGCACAATGCACTTGTGCGGTATCCTTTTGTAACGCGTAAAGCGGTTACCGTCAATCAGCAAAAGTTGGGGTTCTATACTAAGTTTCTGTATAGCCAGGTGCATGCTTTTAAAAGAGGCTTTTAAAATATTCAGCTTGTCTATCTGTTTATTGCACAGGCTGGCTACGGCAAAAGCTATTGCATTTTGTTCGATCAAAGGACGCAATTCGTAACGCTGTTTTTCAGTTAATAGCTTGGAATCATTGAGCAGTGGATGGTAAAAATCCCTCGGCAAAATAACTGCTGCTGCAAATACAGGCCCTGCAAGGCATCCACGGCCGGCTTCATCGCAGCCGGCTTCAATAAGTTCCTCCTGGTAAAATGGTTGCAGCATTGCCTCAAAAGTAGAACATCTGGACTTTGCAATTAGAGATTTTCAAAGATGTTTATTTGTAACTTTATTATCAGCTATTTAACCAGTGCCATGAACCTTATCCGGACGTCCTGGTTTCCTCTTCTCCTTGGCTTAATTATCCTGATAATTATCCTGAGCAAGTCTTTTTCTTGCTCAAAAACTACAGGCACAACAACTTCATCAGTCCGCACTTATTCCGAAACTGAAGAATGGCAGGCTCCTGATTCTTCAGAAATTCCTTTTACTGAAGAAGGCTATTTAATTCAATATGGAAAAGAATTGATCGCAAACACGGCACATTACCTGGGTCCGAAAGGTATTGTAGCCAATATATCAAACGGTATGAACTGCCAGAATTGTCATTTGGATGCCGGCACCCGTTTGTATGCGAATACCTTTTCAGCCGTAGCTTCTACTTATCCCACATACCGTGGTCGCAGTGGCAGGCTGGAATCTATTGAATTCAGGATCAATGACTGCATGGAACGGAGCCTGAATGGAAAAGCATTAGACAGCCAAAGCAAAGAAATGAGAGCTATGGTGGCATACTTTAAATGGATAGGACAGGGTGTACCCAAAGACATAAAACCAAAGGGAGCTGCAGTAGAAGAACTGCCATACCTGGACAGGCCTGCAGACCCGGAAAAAGGCAAAGCTATTTATGCAGTTAAGTGCCAGAGTTGTCACGGCAGCAATGGAGAAGGTGTGCTTTCTGCAGATTCATCGTTTTATATTTACCCACCTTTATGGGGCCCCAACAGCTATAATGTAAGTGCAGGCCTGTACCGGCTGAGCCGGCTAGCTGGATTCATTAAAAACAACATGCCGTTTGGTGCTAACTGGAAGGAACCACAGTTAACCAATGAAGAAGCTTGGGACCTGGCTGCTTATATCAATTCACAGCCGAGGCCCCAAAAGTCTTTTCCTTATGACTGGCCCAATATTGCCAAAAAACCGGTAGACCACCCTTTTGGCCCTTTTGCCGATTCTTTCTCAGAACAACAGCACAAATTCGGCCCTTTCGAACCAATCGTAAAAGCAAGAAAATAATTTACCCAGCAAATATGTACCCGCAGCCGCGTTCCTGGGCACGGCCTACAGCCCAAACACCGGATGGTACCACTTGCATGCCGGGCAATAAGCCGGCTTCCCATTCTTTTTTCACTTCGGCGGGATCCATTTTCATGCCTTCTGCGGCAATAGCGCTATAGACAGTCAGGGCTACGTCGCACACGCAAAACATGACGCCGCTATCCTGCAATTCATTGATGCCGATAGCTACGTTACCAAGGCCCGGCACTTTAAAATCACCAGGTTTGGGCTTCCAGAAAGGATTGCGGGTGGAAGGTGCATTGGTTGCAGGATCATTTGCCTTGAAAAATTCGCCCAATTTGTACTTTGACCAAAGGTTGTCTTCCATGGCATAGCCAATAGCAGAATGTCTAAGAACTACAACAACACTATTGTCTTTTGCAGGTGTACCTGTTTTTTCATTGGTAATCAAAAATACCCGGGGCCAGGCAAACGGAAAAATTTCGTGTGGCTGAGTAACATCAAACACAACTCTGTGTTTTCCTTTTATTTGTTTGAACCATTCATCCGGATCATCAGGGCCGGTAAAATTGTCAGTCATAGTTTTGGCATGAGCCGCAACAGGCATGGCAAGGGTGGTCATGCCAATGGTTGCAGCGCTAGCAGCAAGTGCGCCGATAAAATGCCGGCGAGTAGGTTGTTTTTTTTCCATGGCAAACTGTTTAGATGAGGTAGTTAAGAATGAAAAGAACTGAATTAGTAAGTTACGAAAATTAGACAACATTGTCTTTTTATCCATGGGCAGTATTTCAGCTCCTGATTCTTTTATCTTTTAAAATAATCGTAACTTTTATAGTCTAAAACACCCGCCATGAAAAAGCTTCTTCTGATTACAGGTGTTTTGATATTAGCTTCGCTCTTCTCTTATGCTCAAACACCTTATAATGTTGTATTCGACCTGACCAGTGGCGATACAACTATGCACAAAACCGTTATCCGCTGGCTTAATGGCATTACCAGTACACACCCTGATGCAAAACTGGAAGTTGTATTGTATGGGCAATCCTTACCAATGGTCACCAAAAACAAATCAACAGTTGAAAAACCTTTACAGGATGTGCTGAACAACAAGAATATTTCATTTAAAGTCTGTGAAATGGCCATGAAGCGGCACCAATTGGATAAGAGCCAATTACTGCCAGGCATTGGAACCGTACAGGATGGCATTTATGAGATCGTAGCCAAACAGAGTGAAGGATGGGGATATATTAAGGTGGTTCAGTAGGTTACCCAGGAAACACGAATGACAAACTGATTTACCCAAGTGGTACGGTTGTGAAATACCTCACCTCCAAAGAATTCACATTTTCGCAAAAATAGAACTAGTTTATTGTTATCGTAACAGGTTGGAAAGGCAATCATAAACCATAAACTATGAACCTTGAACTATGAACTATGAACTATTTTTGCGTGCATGCAAAATGAACGTTCTTCCAGGCCTGTGGCCATCTGGTTGCTCATAGGCGTTTTCATGATCATTGTTCAAATAGTTTTGGGTGGTATTACGCGTCTTACCGGTTCAGGTCTTTCTATTACAGAATGGGATGTGATTACCGGCACTTTACCTCCGCTGAACGAAAGCCAGTGGCTGGAAGAGTTTCATAAATATCAGCAAACACCGCAATACAGGTTGCTCAACTTTGACTTTAGACTCAGCGACTTTAAGTATATCTTTTTCTGGGAATGGTTCCACCGTTTATGGGGCCGTTTAATAGGTGTGGTATTCTTTATTCCTTTTCTTGTCTTTTTATTCCAGCGTCGCTTCCGGGTAGATATGGTGCAGCCCTTGATTATTCTGTTTTTGCTGGGGGCATTGCAGGGAGCTGTTGGCTGGATAATGGTTGCCAGCGGATTGGTTGGTGATGCTATTTATGTAAAGCCCACCCGGCTGGCACTCCATTTTGTGTTTGCTATGGCCCTGCTGTTTTACACCTTCTGGTTTGCATTAAAATTATTAGTGAAAGAAAGGTCTCTGGTAGCCGCGCCCCGCTTGAAAAATGCTACATGGGTTATTATTGTTCTTCTTTTTATTCAACTGGTATATGGCGCCTTAATGGCTGGTCACAAAGCAGCCCCTGCTGCCCCTACATGGCCGGATATCAACGGCAGTTTTATTCCATTGTATATTTTTAACCGGCCCGAAGGCTGGATCAGTGTTATCGAAAACCTTGTAGTGATCCATTTTATTCACCGGACGTTGGCTTACCTGCTCGTACTGCTGATCCTGGTGTGGACCATCAGAGCCATTAAGATCCGCAGATCTGTTTTATTTTCCGCTACCAGGTTATTTCCTATTCTGTTCGTATTGTTGCAAACAACGCTGGGAATTTTTACCGTACTTACCAGCATCAAAATAAGAGCAGGCAAATGGAATATTTTTGAATGGATGGCTCAACTTCATCAGCTTGTTGCCATCTTTTTGCTGCTTTCCCTCGTCTTTTGCTTGTACTTATTGAAGAGGAAAAGATTTGGATGACGAATTATTCGTAATTCGGATCATTTTTTAGTATTTTACAATACGGTTCGCTGCCACCCTGAAGATGATGTATCTAAGAGGAATATTCTATTCGCTACCCGTTCAACTGGTTTTTTTACACTTCCGGAAGTACCAGGTATTGATCCTTTTCTGGTTGATCATGTTCAGTGTAGTCAACAGCACTTTCATGGATGATTTTGGTGCTGATGCACTGTTCCTCGCCCCGGAATACTTAGGGAATGTAAACCCTTTGAGTGCAGCCATTATGGGTATTGCAGTGGGCATCTTTATCATGTGCTGGAATATCACTACGTTTATCCTCTTCAGCAGGCATGTAAACTTTCTGGCTGCAACGCAATATCCCTTTGTAAAATACTGTATCAACAACAGCATAATTCCTATAAGCTTTCTGATCTTTTACCTCATTAAGGCCTACCAGTTCCTGCACTACAAAGAACTGATCCCAAATGTGGAGATCATTTTTTTGATTGGCGGATTCATTGCAGGACTTTCATTTATCCTTGTCATTTCATTCCTGTATTTTTTTAGTGCTGACAGAACCATTCTTCGAAAGTTGCAACCATTGTTTAACAATGCAAAAGATTACATTTTGCAACTGCAGCCGGAAACGAATTCGAATACACGCACCCTGATCCGTGCTGAATGGTTTTTGACTTCTTTTTTTTCAGTACGCCGCTGCCGGGATGTTTCACATTACTCTCAAAAAATAATGGATGCCATCTTTAAGCGCCATCATTTTGCCGCGGTTGTTTCCATCTTTTTTGCGATGCTGTTTATGATCCTTATTGGTTTTTTTATTGATCATAAAGCCTTCCAGATACCTGCCGGAGCCAGCATTACATTACTCTTTGGTATTCTGATCGGCATTTCAGGAGCCATTGCTTATTTCTTTCAAAGCTGGAGCATCCCGCTCCTGATCGTATTTTTCGTGACGCTTAATTATATGTATCAGATTGGCTGGATAGACCCACGCAATAAAGCCTATGGACTAGATTATAACAATGTAGAAAACTGGCCGGAATATGGGGAGAAATGTCTGAACAGCATGAGCAGTCCGGAAAATGTGGCAAAGGATAAACTGAACATGATGCACATTTTAAACAAATGGAGGGCCAAACAAACAAATACTGAAAAGCCTTTGTTGATCATGATTGCCACAAGCGGAGGAGGCAATCGGAGTGCCACATTCACAATGAATATGCTTCAAGGGCTGGATAGTGTATCCAATGGCCAATTGTTCCGGAAAACGTTCCTGATTACTGGTGCTTCAGGGGGCATGATCGGTGCTGCTTACTTCCGCGAGTTGTACCGCCATAAGCTGCGTGGCCAACCTATTAATCTGCAGGACGACCGTTACGTTGATGCCATTTCCGACGACTTGCTGAATCCAACTTTTTCATCTTTTGTAGCACGCGATATATTTGCTCCTGCCCAGTACTTTCGGGTAGGACCTTACAAGTACATAAAAGACAGGGGCTATTCGTTTGAACTGAAGTTAAACAGCAATACCAATAACATCTTAAATCACCGGTTGAATGATTACACCCAAGATGAAAGCAATGCAATTATCCCATTGATGTTTTTCCATTCGGTGGTAAGCCGTGATGCCAAAAAATTGATCATTAGCACACAGCCGGTGCGCTTTATGATGCTACCACCCGCTGACAGCAGTATAACATCTACCAATCCGCCGGATGCAGTTGATTTTGTTTCTTTTTTCTCCAAACAAAACCCTTACAACCTGCGCATGCTCACGATTCTACGTACGAATGCGACGTTTCCTATTGTGATGCCATCGGTTTGGTTACCTTCAAAGCCTGTTGTAGACGTGATGGACGGTGGTCTACGCGATAACTTTGGAATGGAAAACTGCCTTCGCTTTATTAGTTCAATGAAAGATTGGATTCAGCAAAACACCCGCGGGGTGCTTATTATACAGATACGCGACAGGCAGGCAGGTGGATGGCAAACACCATATGAGCTGAAAGGTTTCGGCGATCATACCGTCAAACCTATTTTACTGTTGCAACATAGCTGGAGCAAAATGATGGAGTATTTTCAGAACGACATGTACACCTATTTTGCCAGCAACATAGGCTTCCCTGTTCATAAAGTAGTATTTCAATATACTTCTGCAGACAAGAGCAACCAGGCAGCCCTGAGTTTTCACCTTACCGAGCAGGAGAAAAGAGACATTAAAGCGGCATTGTCCTCTGAAATCAATAACAAAGGACTGAAGAAGGTGAAGGAGTTAATGAAGGAATAGTTTATGGAAAGATCAACTGAAAACACTTCGGCAAAATCTTGATTTCCACCTTATCGGCACTTTCTATAGGTTCTCCATCAAGATGCATAGGAGCATTTTCAGTATTGATAATTGTTAATGAATTGGTTTGAAAATAAACAACGCTTGTCTGCTCGTTCAGTCTTTCTATTTGTTGCAACCGGTAATAACCTGATACCTGGAGCAGCGTTTGCAACAGTATATTCCACTTGCTTTGGCAAGCCATGACCACTACATCTAGCAATCCATCTGTAAGGCTGGCTTTAGGCGCAATCGTGAAATGATTGCCAAACTGGTTACTGTTGGCAATAGAAATAAAATAGGCATCGAATTTCACTTCACTTTCTTCAAATTGTAAAACAAAAGGATAGGTTCTGGCCGCAAAGAAACCCTGAAAGACCTTCTTGATATAAGTATATACCCCCCGGCCTTTGTCCAGGGCAAAATCATGGGCCACCTGTGCATCGAAGCCAAGGCCGCAAAGCAGGCAGGCAAATTGACCGTTCATAAGAAAAGCATCAGTCCAAGTGTTTTTACCTTTTAAAATAACATCCAGCGCCTTTTCTGGATTTTTAGGAATACCGGCACCAAAGGCCAGACCGTTTCCTGAGCCACTCGGAATGATGCCAAAAGGAAGATTATGCTTTTTTAATCCAGCTATAGCCTGGTTAACTGTACCATCCCCTCCTACTATGACAATATCAGTAATCTCCTGCTGCGGTATGATTTCATCCAGGAAAGCGTAATTCCCATCAGCAACCGAAGGGTAAACGGAATAAGAAAAACCCGATGCTGCCGATTTTGCCTGGACCAGGTCTAAAAGCGGTTCCTTGCTTTTAGTACCTGAAATTGGGTTGATAATATAGAGAAAGCGGCGTTGCATGAGGCAAATTAAGACCTAATAAACCAATTCACCGGATAAACGGGCTTTTCTTTTGTAAATTTGAAGCTGCAAAACGCTAAGAGTGAGAAAGAACCTATGGCCACAGGAAAGTTTTTAATCATCGCTGGAATCATCATTGTTGTAGTAGGCGTTATATTTTACTTCTTTCACGACAAGCTGCGCTGGATTGGCCATTTACCCGGTGATATCCGCGTGGAAAAGAAAAATTTCCGTTTTTATTTTCCTATCACCACTATGATTTTACTCAGCCTGCTACTGACGGTAATCATAAACATCATCAAAATTACCTAAATAAAAACTTGTTTTATGTTTACAA
>CBKWHA010000232.1:0-8220 GCA_966674115.1 uncultured Chitinophagaceae bacterium | reverse complement strand
TTTACTCCATCCTGAACAAAAAGCCCAAACGGGCTGACATCTATTGGTTTGTACATGTAGACACCCTGGATGACCCCTACACCTGTGAATACACAGTGGACCACATCATTCCCAACGACATCATCCGCGTTGAGTTCAGGCTAGGCTTTAGGGTACAGCCTCGCATCAACCTGATGTTCCGAAAAGTAGTAGAGGACCTGGTAGCCAACAGGGAAGTCAACATCACCAGCCGCTATGAGAGCCTGGAGCGGAGCAAAATTGTGGGTGACTTCTCCTTTATTGTGATGGAAAAATACCTCAGCCAGGACAATGACCTGCCCATTTGGGAGCGCCTGGTGATGAAGCTGCATTTCTGGCTAAAGGAGGTCAGCCTGTCAGAAGAAAGGGGCTTTGGTCTGGATGCAAGTACGGTAACAGTGGAAAAATTCCCGCTCATCGTAGCCCCCGTTACCAACCTGAAATTGAAACGGGTAGATTCACGGAAATGAGTGATGCGTAATTTTTAATAACGCGGACAAAGAACAGCATTCAGGCTGGAATTTTCGCGATCCAGAAATCCATTGTAGGAAAGGGATAGTTCAAAACCACCACGGCCATAACTGCTTGTTTTTAGTTTTGAGATATTTACATCATAACTCAAAGCAACAGAAAAAGGCATATAATCCACCTTTATCGTCGGGATCAACGCATCATTCCAACGCAGGTAAGTGCCGCCATGTACTATATAGTCAGGACGTTCATAATCAGAACCGATCTTTAAACCATACAACACGCCGCCAATGGTTTGTTGATAGGTTCCCTGGCGTACATGATCTGCTTCTAAAGTAAGCATGGCAGTTTCAGTAACACCCATTTTCATCCCTCCTGAAAACACATATTTTGGGGTGAGCGGCAGGTTAGTTGATGCGTAAAAAGCGTTGCGCGGCTTGTTGAAATGGTGATAAGCCGCACCGATAATCAGGTTATTTTCCGGCCTGTCGCCAATGTTGGCATTCAAGCTCATACCAACACTTCCATCGAAATAAGAATAGCGGGCATTCGTCAACGGTTCGCCATCCGTACCATTTTCGTACTGACTGTTGGTAGTAATTTTTGAACGGTCGAACCGGCGCTGTACCAAACCACCCATAAAGCCTAAAGAAATATAGACGTTGCGTACATCGCTCACTGACTTGTGATAGTTAATTACAGGCAGGAAATGCGTAGTAGTCAAACCTGCAGATCCGGCTTTATCTTGAAAGAGTTGAATGCCAGTAGTCAGGAAATCATCAAGGTTACCAATTTGCACTTTGTATTCAGCGTTCAAAGAAGCCGTTTTGTAAGCGTTGGCCACATTATTCCATTGCGACCTATAAACAGATTGCACCCGCACATCACCATTATTGATGCCCGCCAATGCAGGGTTGCGGTAGAGCGGCGTTTCCGTAAATTGAGAGAAATGAATATCCTGCGCAAAGATGGATGCTGAAAGAAATACAGCACACATCATCAAAAGCAGCTTTGTAAAATTAGATTTCATGGTATGGATTTACGTGTTATCATGATTGTTTATGCCAGGCCTTACCTGATCAACGATATATCACCAGTAAACGGCAGTACCTCATTATTATCACAGACAACTTCGCCGGAATAGATAAATACATCAGGTGATAATTGCTGGCCTTTGTAGGTTCCATCCCAGCCTGCAGTTGCATCGTTCGCATTAAAATTTACCCGTTCAAAAACTACTTCTCCCCAACGGTTGAACACTCTTAATGAGCGGATCATCGCTATTCCTTTACCTCTGGGATAAAACCTGTCATTACTCCCATCATTGTTGGGTGAAAAGGTGTTTGGAATAAATAAGTTGCCATTGTTACAAACCACCGAAACTGTAACATGATCAGTGCTGGTACACCCTCCACTGTTTTTTACGGTAACAGCATATTTTGTTGTTCGTTTCGGAGCAGCTTTAGGAGTACTGCAATTGGTGCAACTAAGGTTATAAGCCGGGCTCCACTGCCAACTATTGACATCAGGAGAGCTTGTTGATTTCAAATGTACCGCCCCCCCTGCCGGCAAGGAAAGGTCCTCTCCTGCATCTATAGTTGGTATAGGATTCACTTTTATAAAAACAGAGGCTGTTTGCGTAAAGCAATTGTCATTGTCTTTAGCAACCAGGGTGTACTTAGTTGACGTCAGCGGCCTTGCTTTAGGATTGGCAATATTTGCATGATCCAAACCTGTAGTTGGAGACCATGAATACTGGTCAGCACCGGATGCCGAAATGATGGTACTATTACCCACACAGATACTGTCATTTCCACTCACCGTCACATTGAACTTTTGGCGTACTCTAACTTTTACAGAATCTGAACTGCTGCAACCGAAACGGCTAAAGCCGGTAACATGATATACGGTTGTTTCTTTGGGAGCAGCAAATGGTTTATCACAACCCATACAACTTAATGAGCTTGCTGTTCTCCAACTATATTTTTCAGCTCCTTTTGCCTGTAGCTGTACAGAATCATCGCGGCAAAGCACCACATCATTTCCTGCATCTATTATAGGCAGTGGATGAATGCTCACAGTTTTTACGACATTAGTTGTACAACCATGTTCGTCTGTGACCATTGCAGAAAGCTGGTACGCTCCATCTTTACTGTAAGTTTGTTCTGAAGGGTTTTGAAGAACAGAAGTTTGCCCGTTGCCAAAGTTCCAGTTCCATTTTAAAGCAGCCTGATTACCCCTGATTACTTCACCTTTGTAACCAAGTTTAGCTGGCACACAGCTTTCCAGGTTGCCGGTAATATTTATAGCAGGACTTTGATAGACCTCCACCTTTTTTTCTAAAACAGTAGTATCCTTACAACCTGTTTGCGTTATAGCAATCAAAGTAGCTGCAAACGAGCCTGCTGTGGTATATTTATGCACGGGATGTTGCTCGCTGCTGGAACTGCCATTACCAAAACTCCATTGCCATGATTTGATTGCTTCGTTACTTACAGATGAATCTCTGAACTTTATGGAGCCGGAATCGCAAAGTAACCTATTATCTATACCAAACTTAGCAACTACCTCTACAACTTTGATTGTGTCCTTACCTGTAATAGGCACGCTGCAGCCGGTGGCATCGGTAAGTATCATCTTTGGCACATAACTGCCTGCTCTTGTATAGGTATGTTTGACAATATCTTCCTTTGTTGTAAGCGTTGTTCCATCACTGTAATCCCAAACATAGGACAAGGTATTCTTTGTGTGGGCATTTAACGTCACTGTTAACGGGTTGCAGCCTGTTTGCTTTTCATAATCCAATGTACCACTGGGGCCACGAACTTCTATTTTCTTACTTACACTGTCCTTACATCCTCCGGGGCCAGACACAACAAGCTTTGCATGATATACTCCAGGCATAGTGTAATAATGTGAAGGACTTTCTTTGGCCGAGGCATTCCCATCATCAAAACTCCAGTTCATGCTTGTATAATGTGCAGATGAATTGGTGAAGTTTACCAATAAAGGCGGACAAGTAGCAAACGAATCTGAAACAGAGAATGATGCAGAAGGATAACTTATATTGATATAATCATGCTTCTTCAAACTGTCTTTACAACCGTATTTGTCTGAAACAATCAGTTTTACTGTGTATAGCCCTGTTGTTTTGTAATTATAGGTAGGATTGATTGTTTTGGAAACAGAGCCATCACCAAGGTACCATTCATATGTAAGGTTATACCCTGCAGATTTATTGACAAAACGTATTGGTTTATCCGTACAGGAAAGAGAATCCGGAGAAACAAAGTCTGCTTTCGGTTGTGCAATGATCACTGCACTTTTTTTGGTAATGATATCGGCACAACCATAGTTATCTACAACTTTTAAGGATATCGTATATTCTCCTGCTTTTTTATATTGATGCTGATAGGGTGCAGCAGATAATGAATCAACCACACCATCACCATAATTCCATACCCGTTTAATTATAGTATTCACACCATCAGATTGGGACGATTCTGCAAAGAGAACGTTGTTGTTGCTTAAACAAGCTGCATTTACTGTTGTAGAAAAATTAGACACAGGTCCATAAACAGTTACTTCATCAGTTTGCGTGCTGGTGCACCCTAGAATATCAGTTATCGTGAAAGTCACTTTGAACCGACCCGATTTGGAATAGGTATGCGCTACAGACAAGCCACTACCTGTTGCACTGCCATCTCCAAAGTTCCAGGTAGCTTTCGCAATATTAGATGCGTTTACATTTCGTGCGGAGAACTTAATAGCACTTCCTTTACAGATGGTTTTCTGATCTGCAGTAAAGTCTGCTTTTTCATTGATCACAAAAACTCCTGTAAAAACAGAGTGGTTACAGGAACCGTTTGATACGTTTAATGTTACTTTATAACTTCCCGGCGCTGCATATGTATGTGAAGGATTTAATTCTGAAGAAAAAGTTCCATCTCCAAAGTTCCACTTCCAGGAGGTTGCTCCTACGGATGAATTTTTAAAAACCTTTGTAAATTTATCATCACAGCTATTGGCCACAGAAAAAATAGCAACAGGAGGTTTAATATTTACAGCATCCTTTACAATTAGCGTATCTGGACATGTATTGCTCTTTACAATTAGTGTTACAGTACGAAATCCTATACCATCAAAAAGATGTATAGGATTTTGTTTATTAGATGTTTTTTTTCCAAAATCCCATAACCATTCATCTACATTTCCGGTGCTGTTATCAGTAAAATAAACAGGGCTGGAAATACATGCCTCTGCAGGGTTAAATGAAAATTTTGCCTGCGGTTTTTCACCTGCCCTTACTGCATTTTGAACAACAACAGAATCGGTACAACCGCTTGCTGTTGTCACCACCAGCGTCACATTGTAGTTGCCAGCCTTTGTATAAACATGACTGGGATGAATATCAGTACTTGTTGTACCATCGCCAAACTTCCACAAATATCCAGTTACAGGTTCACTGGAAATTATGGAAGCTGATGGGGTAATTGAGATGGGTATACAGCCAGTTTTCATTAAACCACTTACTGTAATGAAAGGTTTTTGTACCTTAATAAAATCCTGTTTTACTAGTGTGTCGCTGCAACCATTTTCATTAAAAGCTATTAAAGTCACAGTATAGTTCCCATATGCCTTGTATGTATACTGAGGCTGGCGTTCGGTTGACGTACTACCATCGCCAAAAAGCCATTTATAGGTATTGTTTCCAGGCGTATTGTTGGTAAAGCTGACCGTAAAAGGCACTTTACAACCAGACGTTTGTGTAACAGTAAAAGCCGGTTTTTGTTTTGCCTTTACTACTATCTTTTTACTCACTGAATCCAGACAACCTCCGAAATTATTTACCAGTTTAATACTATATACACCCGGGCTGGTATAAAACTTTGCAGGGTTGAGCTCTTTCGATGAAGTACCATCGCCAAAGCTCCAGGATACAAGGCCAGGCGCAGGTGCCGATGTATTTGTTAAAGAGATTGATTGCCCTACACAAACAGATTCTGGACTGTTAAAGTTGGAAGTAACGGAACCTACCGTAATTAAATTCCTTTTAATCAATGTATCGGTACATCCCTGCGAACTTATAGTGATTAATTTAACGGTGTATGAACCAGCACTCGTATAAGCATGCTCCGGATTTATTTCATTTGATTGCTTTCCATCGCCAAAATCCCAGTGATAAGTAACAGAACCAGGGCCTGTTGATCTATTTGTAAACTGAATGGTAACAGGGGCTTTGCATAAACCTGGGGTGCTATTTGCAAAATCAGCCTTTACGCCGTTACTTACTTTTATATATTGCGTTTTTGTGTATGTTTTCGTGCATCCAAAACTATTGGTCAGTTTAAGTGTAACAGAATAATCTCCGGCTTCTGTATAGGTATGTACAGGATTTTGTAATGAAGATATCGTACCATCACCAAAGTCCCAATTCCAACTAGAAATGCTTCCACTTGCAGTAGCACTCCGATCGGTAAATTTTACCGGCAATGGAAAACAGCCACTGGAATCGGATGCATTAAAATCAACATCGGGACTCGGATAAACAGTTATAAACTGGCTCTTTATAATGGTGTCCGATGCATTGTTAGTGCGGACAATTAATTTGATATGATAAGTGCCTGGTTCAAAATAGGTAGCTGAAGGGTTCTGCAAATGAGAAATAACGCCATTGCCCAGATCCCACTGCCATTCTGTAGGATTACCTGTGGATTGATCGGTGAATTGAACCACAATGGGCGCACAACCAGATGCAGGGGTGGCTGTAAATTCAGCCTTAAGCTGACTAGAAGCCTTTACGCCAAAGGTTAGTAGGATTAAGGTAATAATAATGCACCTGGTACGAACTATTACTAAAGGGCTCATAGGTTGTCGGCGATGTTTTTCTAATAAGATATTGGAAGAATAAAATTAAGTAATAAGATACTGGCCCACAGAATATATACACTTTTTTTCAACTATATACCGACTCACGCTTAACCTTTACTAAGAGGTTTCTATTAACCGAACACATATTTATTCCAAAATATTTAATAAGCAGATAAACAAAGTATATGAAAATGGTACAATAAATCCCATATACATTGGGATAATAATCAAAAACCATAAGAAATCTGTAAGACTAAAGACGCATCACTCCTGACACAGTCCTTATATAGCTTCTATAGGAGCAGAGAATCTCACAGTGGCTGCCCATACTTTTGGGACAGCCACTTTTTATTTAATGACTTGACCGGATAGCTTTAACCTAGTGGGACACTGCCAATTTAATCTTAGTAACAGAAATGTTTTTCATAGCGAAGTAAAGGATCACCAGGAAGCAAAAAGCAGGTACCAGGTAAGCAGTCTGAATGTTGCTGGCATCGGAAACACGCCCCATGATCACAGGAAAAATGGCACCGCCAACAATTGACATGATCACCAGGGAGGAGCCTTCTTTAGTTTTAGTACCCAATCCGCGTATTGCTAAAGAGAATATGGTTGGGAACATTATAGACATAAAAAACTCTACACCCATCAGTGCATACACAGAAAACTTACCATCAAGCAATACAGCAAGTATCAGCAGAAAGAAATTGACGATGCTATAAACTAAAAGTAGTTTTGAAGGTGAAATAAATTTCATCAGGAAGGTGCCAATGAAGCGGCCAACCATAAAACCAAATAATGCAGCCGACAAAAAATAAGCAGCCAATTGTTCTTCAATGCCAGCCACCTGTTGGGAGAAACGGATGAAAAAGCTGCTGACGCAAACCTGTGCCCCTACATAGAAGAATTGAGCAAGCACCCCCAACATTAAATTAGTTTCCTTAAAAATAGATTTTTGGCTTGTTGTGGTAGTCTCCTCTTCCTCTATTTCGGGTAACGGCGTTCTTAATAATAATATTGCTACCAACAATACTACAGCCCCGATAATGATAAAAGGTAATTGAACAGAGGATGCTTCTTGCTGAAGGTAGTTGTTCAGTTGCTGAGGAGACATGGCAGCTTCCTGTTCCTTCGTAAGCGTTTTACCGGAAAGTATATACCTTCCCCCAATCAGTGGAGCCAATGTGGCCGCCAGGCCATTAAAAGACTGGGCAAAGTTGATACGCTGCGTAGCCTGATTAGGATCGCCAAGTACTGTAATATAGGGATTGGCTGCAGTTTCCAGGAAAGTAAGTCCACAAGCGATTATGAACAAGGCTGTTAAAAAGAAACCATACATCCTCGTTGTAGATGCCGGATAAAACAAAAAGGCCCCTAAAGCGAAAAGCATTAGCCCTACAATAATGCCTCCTTTATATCCGAATCGTTTCATAAACTGCCCGGCAGGGATAGCCATTAAGAAATAAGCAATATAGGAAGCAGAGTCGATGAAAGCCGACTGGGTATCAGTTAGTTGGCAGGCTTTTTTAAGGTGCGGGATTAGTATAGGATTCAGATTGAGAGCAAATCCCCATAAGAAAAACAAAGATGTAACAAGAATGATCGCCAGACGCTTGTTGTTTGTTGATGCCATTTGAAAACCGTTGTTTTAATGGTAAATGGTTAGCTTTTCCTCATTTTTTTAGTCCTGTTATAAATTGTCCTTTTTTAACTCATTTATGGCATAATTGGCTGCTCTTGCGGTTAGTGCCATGTACAAAATAGAAGGACTTTGGTTTCCGGTGCTGGTCATACAAGCGCCATCTGTAACAAATACATTCGGACAAGCATGTAATTGGTTCCATTTGTTGAGTAGAGACG
>CBKWHA010000231.1:0-8249 GCA_966674115.1 uncultured Chitinophagaceae bacterium | reverse complement strand
TCCGTTGGCCGATATACTAAAAGGTGACCGGCGAAAAAAATATTTGTACCGCGTGGCGCAATTTGCTTCCACCCAGCCATCCGGCCAGTTTGGGGTAGAGAAAACAGTATCCACCTTTTCTTCGACCAATGAAAAAATAGGTTTTAGATTAATTTGAATGGGAACGTTTATTTCAGACTCTGGCATAGAATCTATGGCAGCCAAGGGAAAGGTGGACTGGGTGTTATTGGCATCTATACCTCCTGTGCAGGAAAACAAAAGTGGAAGAAAGAATATGAAAATTACAAGAGTTTTCATACTAGTTTACTGTTCGTCCAGGAATTTAATTCGTCGTATCTTTTACAGTAAGTTAGTTCAGCTACGCCATAAATAAAACGTTTTGGGTATATAAAAATTTCATTGCTTTTTGTACTCATTATCATAGGGTTAAGTCATTCTGTTCCTTCCCCGGAATCTTCCTGTTCCTGTTCTCTGCCAAAATTTCATATTTCTGCTCCACGGCACAATCATTGTTAACCCTTATGTAAACATTAAATTCTTTAATCAATGGGAAAAATAATTGGTATTGACTTAGGTACTACCAACAGTTGTGTGGCTGTTATGGAAGGTAATGAGCCGGTAGTAATTGCCAACGATGAAGGAAGGCGTACAACCCCTTCTGTAGTGGCATTTTTGAAAAATGGTGAGCGTAAAGTGGGTGATCCGGCTAAACGTCAGGCCATTACTAACCCTCATAATACCATTATGAGTGTTAAGCGCTTTATGGGCCGCAGGCATGATGAGGTGACAGAAGAGATCAGCCACTGGAGTTATAAAGTTGTAAAAGGTGACAATAATACCGTTCGTATCGATATTGATGGCAGATTATATACTCCACAGGAAATTTCTGCCATGGTACTGCAGAAGATGAAAAAAACTGCTGAAGATTATTTAGGCCAGGAAGTAACCGATGCTGTAATCACCGTACCTGCTTATTTTAATGACGCCCAACGCCAGGCCACTAAAGAAGCTGGTGAGATTGCAGGCTTGAATGTTCGTCGTATAGTGAACGAGCCTACTGCAGCCGCACTTGCTTACGGTTTGGACAAAGGAGGGAAAGATCACCACATTGCCGTGTTTGACCTTGGTGGTGGTACTTTCGATATTTCTATCCTTGAATTAGGCGATGGTGTATTTGAAGTGAAATCTACCAATGGTGATACACACCTTGGTGGAGACGACTTCGACAAAGTGATCATGGACTGGTTGGCCAACGAGTTTAAATCTGATGAAAACGTTGACCTGCGCAAAGACCCAATGGCTTTGCAGCGTTTGAAAGAAGCCGCTGAAAAGGCTAAGATCGAATTGTCTTCATCTTCTGAAACAGAGATCAACCTGCCATATATTACTGCAGTTGATGGTGTTCCCAAACACTTGGTGAAGAAATTGACCCGTGCCAAATTTGAGCAATTGGCTGATCGCCTGTTTGACCGTTGTTTGAAGCCATGCGAGCAAGCTTTGAGGGACGCCGGTCTGTCAACCTCTCAAATTGATGAAGTTATTTTGGTAGGTGGTTCTACTCGTATTCCAAAAGTTCAGGAATTAGTTGAAAGGTTCTTTAACAGGAAACCGCACAAAGGTGTCAACCCTGATGAAGTTGTTGCTGTTGGTGCAGCTATCCAAGGTGCTGTGTTAACTGGTGAAGTGAAGGATGTGTTATTGCTTGACGTTACACCTTTAAGCCTTGGTATTGAAACCTTAGGTGGAGTGATGACAACATTGATTCCTTCAAACACAACTATTCCTACCAAGAAGTCTGAAACTTTCTCAACAGCTTCAGACAACCAGCCAGGCGTACAGATCCAAGTGTTGCAAGGGGAACGTCCAATGGCCAGTCAAAACAAAAGCCTTGGTATCTTCAACCTGGATGGTATTCCACCGGCACCACGTGGTGTTCCTCAGATCGAAGTGATTTTTGATATTGACGCCAATGGTATTTTACATGTAACAGCAAAAGACAAAGGCACAGGGAAAGAACAAAAGATACGTATTGAGGCTGGTAGCGGCTTAACTAAGGACGAAATTGAAAAAATGAAAGCCGAAGCCAAAGCAAACGAATCTGCCGACAAAGCTGAACGTGAAAAAGTAGAAAAGATCAACCAGGCTGACAGTCTGATCTTCCAAACAGAAAAGCAACTGAAAGAGTTTGGAGATAAGATACCTGCAGATAAAAAAGCTCCGATCGAAGCTGCTTTAAATAAATTAAAAGAAGCGCATAAATCGCAGGATTTAACACAGATCGATGCTGCCGTAACTGAAATGAACAATGCCTGGACTGCTGCTAGCGAAGAAATCTATAAAGCTACGCAACAACCTGGAGGACAACCAGGCGGTGATGGCGGACAGCAGCAAGGTACTGGAAGCACAGGTTCTGAGAATGTTACAGATGCAGAGTATGAAGAGGTAAAATAACCAGCGAAAATTAAGTAGCTAGGTTTTCATAAATTAAAACCCACAGTATAGCTGTGGGTTTTTTATGGCATATTATTTTATTATCGTACTTATATGATGTCCATTGCCAGCACAAAGAATGTGGTTACAAATGGCAGGATTAAAGTTAGCCAGGGCCAATGGGCAAAACAGGAAAATATAAAAAGGGCTGTAGAAATAAAGAATAGCAACCAATAAATGCCTCTTGATTTTCTTTGTACTTCCATGTCTGTAATTTTGAGCGCAAAATTAGGGGGAGCTTTTGATATATGATTATAAAAAAAATCACTATTGGCCTTTTCTATTTTATAGTTCCTGCTAGAGGTTTCTTATATTCGTTATGCAATGTGTGCTTGATACATGAAAGCTTGCTATAACCCAATAATTCTGCTTTAATGAAAATAAATTTTTTAATACGCTTCAGCACAAAGTATGGCCAAAGCCTCTCCATAACTGGCAATATTCCTGCTCTTGGTGGTGATAACCTTGAGAATCCGTTGCCCATGAGTTATTTGAATGGGAACTTTTGGCAGGCATCTATTGAATTAGAACCCGGTCAATATGATTCAATCCGGTATCGCTATATTTTCCATACAGAAACTGGTGAGCAAATATTAGATGGCGAATTGGAACGAACGCTTTCCCTAAAGAATAGCATCAAAGATGTTTCAGTTATTGATACCTGGTGTTATGCGGGTTCCTATGAATTGACATTCTTTACATCTCCTTTCCAAAAGATTTTCATTAAAGAACCGGAAGGGCTTAAAGTAGAAGCCACGCAAACTTATACCCATATATTTAAAGTAAAAGCACCACTGCTTTCAGAAAATGAATGTGTTTGTCTATTAGGCAGTACGGAAAGTTTGGGGAGCTGGCAAACGGTTCGGCCTGTATTATTAGAGAAAAAGGGAAACTGGTGGCAGACAGGTATTGATCTTTCCGGAAGTCAAACCTTCGTGTTTTATAAATACGGGATTTACGACTTTAAAAAAGATAAGTTCGTATGTTGGGAAGAGGGAGACAATCGTATACTGGAACTGGAACGTAACACCTATCGTTCTGTTCTGTTGCATGATGGATTTGTTCGTTTGCCGAACAATACATGGAAAGGTGCAGGTGTTGCCATCCCGGTTTTTAGTCTCCGGTCTGAAAGTAGTGGAGGTATAGGCGAATTTACAGATTTAAAGTTACTGGCAGATTGGGCGGCAGAAACAGGCTTAAAGTTGATCCAGATATTGCCAGTGAATGATACTACTGCAACATTTACATCCAAAGATTCCTATCCGTATGCCGCAATTTCAGCATTTGCCCTCCATCCAGCTTATATCAACCTGAAACAGGTTAGTGGAGAAAAATATGCTACTGCAATAAAGACTTATTCTGAAAAACTGCTTCAATTAAACAGCCTGCGCGAAGTAGACTATGTTTCTGTAATTGCCTTGAAATTAAAAGTACTGCGTGCATTGTTTGAAATACAATCAGGCGCCTTTTTAAAGGAAAAGAGCTTTCAGGAATTTTTTGAGGACAATAAGCTTTGGCTACAGCCCTATGCGGTATTTTGTTATTTCCGTGATCAAAATGGTACATCAGAGTTCCAAAAATGGAACCATGGTGCCATTTACGATAAGGAAGAAATTGAACAACTTTGTACCCCAGGCACTCATCACTTTAACGAAATAGCTTTCTGGTACTTTGTGCAATACCATTTGCACCTCCAGTTGCAGGATGCTGTGGCTTATGCACATCAGAAGGGAGTTGCCATTAAGGGCGATATACCCATAGGAATTTACAGACACGGTTGCGATGCCTGGACAGCTCCCGAGCTGTATAATATGCAGTGGCAGGCAGGCGCTCCGCCAGATGATTTTGCTGTGAAAGGCCAAAACTGGGGTTTTCCAACTTACAACTGGCACAGAATGCAAGAGGATGGATTCGAATGGTGGCACCAACGTTTTCACCAAATGAGCAATTATTTCGACGCCTTCCGGATTGATCATATACTTGGCTTTTTTCGCATCTGGAGTATACCACTTCATGCAGTCGAGGGAATAATGGGACGTTTTGTTCCTGCGTTGCCTGTGTACATCAATGAATTTGGGCAGAGAGGGATCTCGTTTGATTATGATCGTTTCTGTAGACCATTCATTAACTGGGATGTGCTTAACCTGATATTTGGAAGCAATGCAGGTTACGTGATCAGTGAATTCCTATGGCATCAGCCAAATGGAACTTTTACCCTGAAAGAGGAATTCAGTACACAGCAAAAAATAGAAAGTTTGTTTTCCGGTTGGGAAAAAAACGAACATAACCAACAATTAAAAGAAGGATTATTCGATCTGATTTCGAATGTTCTTCTTTTTGAGCAAGAGGGCACAAATGGGCAGGAGTTCCATTTCCGTATTTCTATGATGGATACTCTGTCATATAAACTCCTGGATGGTCATACGAAACACCTCATGTATAATTTATATGTCGATTATTTCTACCACCGACAGGATGAGTTTTGGAAAAAGGAAGCATTGAGTAAACTGCCGGCATTAAAAGAAGCCACTAATATGCTGATTTGTGGAGAAGATTTAGGCATGGTGCCTCATTGTGTTCCTGAAGTAATGAAAGACCTGGGTATTCTAAGCCTGGAAATCCAGCGTATGCCTAAAAACCCTAAGACAGAGTTTTTCCATCCAAAAGATGCTCCTTATTTATCAGTAATTACGCCATCAACACACGACATGAGTACAATTCGCGGTTGGTGGGAAGAAGCTCCCGAAAGAACGCAACACTTTTTCAATACTGTTTTAGGTGAGCAGGGGCAGGCGCCATTAACTTGTGAGCCCTGGATCAATCGAAAAATTGTACAGCAACATTTGAATTCACCTGCCATGTGGAGCATATTTCAATTACAGGATCTTTTAAGTAATAGTGAAACACTCAAAAGACCTAACCCTCATGATGAAAGGATCAACAATCCTGCTGATCCCAATCATTACTGGAATTACCGGATGCACTTAACCTTGGAGCAGTTGCTACAGGAGCCTGAGTTCAATAAAGAACTGAGAAAATATTTAGAGAATAGTGGTAGAGCATAATATACAAATTAGTACATGAAGCTGTTTTATAAACCTTTCGATCTTAAATTTCAATATCCGTTCACTATTTCGCGGGGCACTAAGACTCACCAGCCAACATTGGTGGTTGCTTTGAGCCATTTGGGGTATACCGGTTTTGGGGAAGCTCCAGCCATCAATTATTATGATATTACAGTAGAGAAAATGGTGCAGGATCTGGAGCGCAAGAAAATGTTTGTTGAAAAGTTCGCTTTTACTGAACCTCAGCGCTACTGGCATTATTTACATCATCTTTTTCCTCAAAACAATTTTTTGGTTGCTGCTTTAGATATGGCTGGCTGGGACTTATGGGGGAAAATCAAAAAAAAGAGGCTTGCAGAATTTTGGGATGCTGCTAAGAAACCTTTACCACAAACCGATTATACGATTGGTTTGGATAATATAGAAAACATGGTGCAAAAATTAAAGGCAAAACCATGGCCGGTTTATAAAATTAAGTTGGGGGCGGAACAGGATTTAGAAATCATAAGCGAATTAAGAAAACATACGGATGCAGTTTTCCGCGTTGATGCTAATGCCGCTTGGACTCTGGACGAAGCCGTTATTAAAATACCCAGACTGAAAGAATTAGGTGTTGAGTTGGTGGAGCAGCCTTTAAAAGCAAGTGATTGGGAGGGAATGAAACAGCTCTATCAGCAATCACCTTTACCCTTGATTGCTGATGAAAGTTGTGTATTGGAAGAGGAAATCGAAAAATGTGTTGGTCATTTTCATGGTATCAATATCAAGCTTACCAAATGCAGTGGCATTACACCTGCATTACGCATGATAGAAAAGGCAAGGCAATTAAATTTAAAGATCATGCTGGGTTGTATGAATGAGTCTTCTGTTGGTTCAGCAGCGCTCGTTCATCTTTCTCCTTTAGTAGATTTTCTGGATGCGGACGGTCCTTTATTGCTGGAACAGGATGTAGCTTATGGCTTAACTTATGATTGCGGGCAAGTCACATTGCCTTCTGGATACGGTCTGGGAATTCAGCCAAAAGAAGGAGTCTTTGATGAACAGCTATGATTAACATTCCTTACTTATTGTGATTTTTCTAGCTTATCAATAAAATTTTAAAGAGTTTTTAACCAACCTTAAATATGGTCTCATATTTGCAAAGCGTTTTTGCACTAAAAGACTAAAATGCGCAAACTCCTTTTTTTATCTGTACTCATTGGAAGTTCTTTTTTTTCTTTTTCTCAATGGCAGGCAGGTGTATTTGGCGGAATAACTACGTACCGTGGAGATTTAAACAGTAAATCATTTTTTCAAAAACAATTATTAAAACCTGCAATAGGCGCAGTAGTTAGATACGAGTGGAATGAACGGGTGAATTTACGTGCTGGCCTAACCTATGCAAAAGTTGCCGGAGATGATCAATACAATCAGAAGGAAAATTTACGGATCAGGAATTTAAGTTTTGAATCTTCAATTATTGAATTAAGTGCGATAGGTGAATTTCACACTTTCGATTTAAATATGAAAAGGTGGTCACCTTATGTATTCGCAGGTCTCGCCTTTTATCATTTTAATCCCTACACATACGATACCGCAAATCAAAAAGTTTATCTGCACCCCCTCACAACCGAAGGGCAGGGGTTACCTCAATATGGCAGACGTTATGCATTGACGCAGTTGGCTTTGCCCTTTGGAGCCGGTTTGAAATTCAATCTTACCAACAGGATTATTTTAGGTGCTGAGATTGGCTTACGCAAATTATTTACTGACTACCTGGATGATGTAAGTACCAATTATGCTGCTGCTGAAGATCTGCTTGCAGCACGAGGGCAGCAGGCTGTTGATTTAGCGTACCGTAGTGATGAATTACCAGGAGGCAATCCTACCTATCCTGAAAAAGGTGCTCAGAGAGGAGGTGGCCAGCAAAAAGACTGGTATTATTTTACAGGCCTTCACCTATCATTCCGTTTAGGTTCAGGAGGTTTTACCGGTAACGGAGGTAAGCGATCAAGACTTGATTGTCCCAAAGTGCCAATGTAAAATAATATGCTCCATTTTACAGTTCTGCAGGGTACCTTTGTATCATTTAGAATATGACCTACAAAAACCTGCAGCATTTTATTGAAGTGCTGGAAAAAGAAGGAGAGTTAATCCGCATAAAAGAATTCGTAGATCCCAAATTAGAAATAGCTGAAATCACAGATCGGATCTCTAAAACACCTGGTGGAGGCAAGGCCCTGTTATTTGAAAACACTGGCTATGACTTTCCGGTACTGATGAACGCATATGGAAGTGAAAGGCGGATGTGTCTTGCGCTTGGCGTAAATAAACTGGATGATGTTGCTAAAGAAATTGAATCGCTCTTTCACATGCTTTCCGCTCCCAAGGAAGGGCTGGTCGATAAATTAAAAATGCTTCCAAAACTTGGGCAATTCGCAAGTTGGATGCCCAAAGTAAAAAGTGGAAAGGGCGAATGTCAGCAGGTGATATGGAAAGGTAAAGAGGCCGATATTACAAAACTGCCTGTAATTACTTGCTGGCCTAAAGATGGAGGCCCATTTGTTACACTTCCGATTATTCACACCAAAGATCCCAACACACATGTACGCAACGTAGGGATGTACCGTATGCAGGTATTTGGGCCGCAGTTGACAGGCATGCACTGGCATAAGCATAAAGTTTCTGCTAAGCATTTTAACGAATACAAGAAGT
>CBKWHA010000230.1:0-8380 GCA_966674115.1 uncultured Chitinophagaceae bacterium | reverse complement strand
TTTTTTGCTAAGATAGGAAAGTCTGTGTTGCTGCAGTTTAACTATTGGGTGTTCAGAAAAAGGAATGGAACCATCCAGGCTTTTTTCCAGGTCCTGGCACAAAACCCTAACGGGTGATGCATTGGAATCGAAAATTATCAGTTATTAAGCTCTGTCTTTTTGTTAAGCCCTGTCTTTCAGATTTTCCTGTCCTTGTTGTTTTGCACAATGTGCACAGCAGTAAATCTTATTACCTGCTTCTACGCCATGTCCGATGATCATACAATCGCAGTGGCTGCACCTGGGTGCTAACATACTGATGGCGCATTCAAAACTGTCAAACACATAACTCCTTCCAGACATCTCTACGCGGAAAGACTTGTCGTACTCATTGCCGCATTTGTCGCATTTTGCCATAGCGAAACATTTTTGGATTCACCACAAAAAGAAAGCCAGTCATTAAGACCGGCTTTCATCACCCTTTCTTTGTAGTCGCATTCTATTCAACAAGTAATCTCATCGTATTTGTTTTGCCATTATAGCTAACAGTAACAAAATAGATTCCTTGTGAAAGCTTTTGTGGGAACCAGATGGTTAATTGATTGCTGGTCAGTTCCGATTCTGGTATGTTGCGGATATAAACGATTCTGCCGTTTGCGATGGATGATGTATTATAACGTAGTTGAAACTCATGACCTTTGGAAGTATTGGGAGCGATATGGGGACTTTCATAGAAAGCATTGGGCACTATGTCTACATTCTGGTGTGTAAAGCCGTAAATATCGAACTTACCAATTAATTGCTGCGGGCCTGAAGGTGGGTTTACCAATTCTTGTTATCGGCAGAACGTAAAATGGCCTCATTTTTGGAGTCCCAGCTATTGGTATATGTACCCGCGGCCAGGTATAACCGATTTGGGTCAACAGGATCTGTAGCCAGGCTAATGATGCTGGTTCGTCCCCAATCGTCCAAGCCAATCCAGTCGGTAAGAGGAATCCATTTGCCTGTAGCAGGATCCATGCGGTAGGCACCTCCTATGTCGGTACGGACATATACCAGTCCGGGTTCGGTTTCGCTTTACACAATGCCGGGGACGAAACCACCTCCGACGATCTGTATATTTTTCCAGTTGCAGGGTTGTCTGTGCTTAGAGATGAATAGAAATGATTAAGGCCACCAGGCCTTGAGAGAAGTTTCGTTGATTTCATAAAAAGCAAGCTTTAAGGTTAAAGGAAAATTGCAGGTAACGCATCTAATAAGCAAGAATTTAGGACAAGGGTATCGTTTGTTGCTAATTAGGGAAGAATTTGTTACTGGGCGTTTCTGTAAGTATTTGATTTATAAGGAAAGGGGGTAAATCGAAATAAGGGTATCAAATTACCCCTTCAATCTAAGAATAAGTATTTTATATCTTCAAATATTAGTTCGACCAACTTTATGAAATTACTATCACACCAGACAGCAAGAAGAATTGCTATAATTCTTGCATTTTCCATTATCACTTATTCTGCGTTTGCCCAAACAAAAATCAATGATGGCACCATCAGCGGCTCGAGTTTACCGGATAATAGTGCCCTATTAGAATTAGAAAGTAACAACAAAGGCCTGTTGTTAAGCCGTGTATCTCTATCGAATACCACAACCTGGGGGCTTGCAGGATCGACGCCAGTAGCTGGTATGCTGGTATACAATACCAATGCATCTATCACCAGCAGCTCAACTTCGTATCCTATCATCCAGGGAGGTGTTGGTTGCTATTACTGGAATGGTACCGGCTGGGTAGCCATTAAAATGGATATATCCAAATCGACTGCCGATAATACTTACTGGACGGTAAATGGAAATGCCTCTACCAACAGCAGTGCAAATTTTTTGGGCACCACAGATAACCATCCGCTTGTGCTCAAAGTAAATAATACCATAGCCGGCTATTTGGACAGCAGTGGTGGTAAGAGCACTACCATTTTCGGATCAAGCGCCATTTCCCAAAACCTTACTGCAACTTATACAGGGTCTGAGAACACAGCAATCGGCAGCCAGGCATTGCAAAATTTAACTACGGGCAGTTGGAATACAGCCGTAGGCAAAAGTGCTTTACAGGCTCTAACAACCGGCAGCACTAACACTGCAGTGGGACAATTTGCCCTGGGATCAAATGTAACCGGCTCGAACAATACTGCTGTTGGACAAACTGCTCTTGGTGACAATACCGGAAACAGTAATACAGCAGTTGGACAAGCTGCCCTCAGGTTTAATACTTCCGGCTCTAACAACCTGGCTATTGGTGCAAGTGCATTGCTCAGCAATACTACAGGCGGTAATAATACTGCCATTGGCCAAGATGCTTTAAATACAAACTTAACCGGGAACAATAACGTGGCAATCGGACCAAGTGCTTTAAGAAACAATACGGCAAGTAATAATGTAGCCATTGGATACCAATCTTTATTCAACAATACGACCGGCACAGATAACACAACCATTGGTAATAGTGCAGGCAGCACGCTTACTACCGGCAGCAATAATATTTTGATTGGTAGCGGTGTAAATGCAACTTCTGCAACAGCAAGCAATACCGTGAATATTGGTAACACTGTGTATGCAACAGGAATAGATGCAGCAGCAACGCGCAAACTCGGTGTGAACCAAAGTGCGCCCAACAGTACTTTGCAGGTGGGTAATACAACAAATGGTGGTTCACTGTCTTTACCCATTACTTCTACAGGAGCTAACCTGACATTAACGGATGCCCATCATACAGTCCTTGCCACATCCAATAATATTACCATTACATTTCCGGCAGCCACCGGATTAAGTGGCCGAATCTATGTCATTGTTAACGAAAGTAATAATAACATAACGGTTAGCAGTGGTTCTACAAACATCAAGAACTTTTCAGCAAATTTAGCTTCCAGTATAACCGTTCCAAGAGACAACAGTTTTACTTTTCAATCCGATGGAACGAACTGGCACAGAATCCATTAATGAAGTAGTTAAAACCAGTTAAAGGACATTTTGTTGATCACTTATGGTACTTACATGAAACAAATTTATTCCTACTTATATAATTGTCGCATCCAGCTCTTTGTGTTGGCAATGGTTGTTGAGGGCATATATGCGACTGCACAGCAACCGGGTTCCACAGAAGTCATTAACGGTTATATGTCTATTGCCAGTGGGTGCACCCAAGCTTCAGTCAGCGAAAACCTTTTTATTGGCCCGGGCACTTATGTAGTAAACGGCACCTGGCAGGTATACAGCAAGAATATCTGGATCAGCCCGAATGCCGTCATCTCAGGTAGCGGCACCATCAGTTTGTACAATCCTTCGGTAGCCGGCGGCACTGCTTCGTCCTCTCTAATGGATGGCAACAACAGCAGCAATTTCATCAATACCAATATTTCTTTACAAAATGCATCGGATATGACGCTGACCGACATTGCGCTACCGTCTGACCTTACATCAGCAGGCTGGTCTACTAACAGCAGCGATGCTTCTTTGAGTGTTGGCGGCGATTTCAATTTTGCAGTAGCCAATGGTGATGCTGAGATCGGAAACCACAATATGACCTTGAGCAGCAGTGCTACATTGAGTGGATACCAGGAGAACCGTTTTGTAGTTACGGCGGGCACAGGTCATTTGGCAAAACAAAATTACACGGGCAGCTTTGTTTTTCCTGTAGGCATGGCCGCCGGTGATTATACACCGGCACAAATCAACAATGTCATTGCCAACACCATGCATGTGAATGTAACCAACTATGATGCTGTGAACAGCGCCACTTTTGCAGGGGCTATTTCAAATAAAAATGACGGCATCAACAGAGCATGGAATATTTATGCCAACAATGCCACGGGAAACAGCACTATTAATTTGCAACATAACGATAGTACAGAAGGTAGTGATTACTCTGATGCATTTTGCTTTGTTACCCGCTTGACAGGTACCAACCCCAATACGGCAGGTGATAACACGTCCTACAGCTATTGGGAGTCGAACAGCACGGCTGCGGGCACAGGTACAGGCTCCTTAACTACAGGACCTGTTATTGAAACTGCATCTGAAAGAAGCCGTACCTATACAAGCTTTGCCACATCGGCAACAGCATATACTGCATGGTACTCCAAATCATCTTCTCTTTTATTTCCCCTGCCTGTTACGCTCATCGGCTTTGCTGGTAAAGCTGAGGGATGTAACAAAGTAAGACTTACCTGGCAAACTGCAGAGGAAAGCGAATTAATCGGCTATGACCTCGAGCATAGTATTAATGGAACTTCTTTCGCCAGACTGGCCTTTATACCAGCACAGCTTTCTGAGGTGAACGACTACAGCTTTGACGCTGCACAGAACAATAAAACAAGCTACTACCGGCTGAAAATAAAACATGCTGATGGAAGTTTCGACTATAGTAAAGTGATCGCAGTGAGCATTCAATGTAGTACTTCAGGCACACAGATCTATCCGCAGCCTTTCAGCAATAGCTTCAATATAACCAGCATTGAAGAAATTAAAAGCTTACAGCTTATTGATATGTCCGGCAGGCTTGTTCAAGTCAGTTATCATCGCTCAGGAAACAGGCTGCAGGTAGATGGTTCAGAATTGCCTACCGGCGTTTATATTGTTCGCTTGATCAAAACAAATGGAGCCATAGAGGAACTAAAGGCAATCAAAAAATAAGATTACAATACATCAGGAACATGCCTTGAAGCAAACCTAATTTAATATCTCATCTCATCAGATAGCAACCTTGTGTTTGTTTAAGAAGATGGTTCTAATACTTTTATTAAAGCCTTTGCCGTAGGTCCTGCTGAAGATGGGTTTTGACCAGTGATCAACAATCCATCTTCTTCTATATGTGTTGTATAAGGAACTACTGCAGCATGAAAATCAGCACCTAGTTCCTTGAGACGGGTCTCCAACTTATAAGGCACATTGTCGCTTCGAAATGCCAAAGCTTCTTCCGTATTGGTGAATCCGGTTACTCTTTTTCCTTTTAAGAAACCAGGCTGCAATTCTGCGGCTTTTATGAGTGCAGCAGGACCATGACATACGGCTGCTACCGGTTTTTTGCTGGCGAGAAAATCCAGGATCATTCTTCCGCTGGTTTCGTTAGTAGCCAAATCCCATATAGGACCATGCCCGCCCGGGAAGAACACACCATCAAACTCAGCTATATTTACCTCTTCCAATTTTAATGTGTTACTGAACTTGTTTTGAGCTATTTGGTCATCCTGAAATCTGCGGTTGGAGACGGTAATATTTTCTGTAATCTTACTTAGTGGGTCAATGGGTGGTTCACCGCCTTTAGGACTCGCCAATGTAACCTCAAAGCCTTTGTCTATAAATTCATAATAAGGATCAGTAAATTCTCCCAGCCATACCCCTGTTTTGTTATCCGTGTTTTCCATTTCCGCGTGTGAGGTCAGTATCATTAATATTTTCTTCATGATCTTGTCAGATTTATTTATCTATGGAAATTGCAAACATTATTCCTACATATTTTCTTATTAACCTCAACAACGGTTTACTTTTGTAGTCGGTAAGTAGGAATGCAGAGTTTTTGGTGTTAATCCATTTGGAATCATCACTTGCTAAGAATACCACAACTTCTGCAATGCCATTGGGTTCACCAATCCTTCCAAACGGGTTCAATGATGCCAAGCGATCAATGGTTTCCTGTGACTTTCCATTTACAAAAAGTGCGGTGTTGGTTGGCCCTGGTGAGACGGAATTGACATTGATACCTATGCTGTACACTTCCCTGGAAAATACTCTTGTCAGTTGTTCAATAGCAGACTTTGTTGCCACATAAGTGCCGTATGTTGGCAGCATCAAACGATTGACGCTGGTAGAAAAATTAATAATGCTGCCACCATCTGCCAGACGCGTTGCTGCTTCACGAAGGTATTGAACACGCCTCTGTGGCTGCAGGTTTTCACAACTTTGTTTTATTGTTTGATCGTATATCTTGAACCAAGGTACCACTATGAAACTGCCCATCCATTGCTCTTTGCCTCCAATGTTTAGAAGAGTCATAGTACTCGACCTCGGTATTTATTTCGGTAACAAGAACTCCACTTGTGTCTTTTTGGAGCCGGCCACTAACCACTCCATCCGGTCTGACCACAAAGGCTGCAAAACAACTTTCCTCCTTTGAGGTATTGCTACAACTAATCCATACATGGTTATTGGCAGCATAAGAGATCATAGTGGCAGACATAGTAATCTCAGGAAGGGTCCTGCCCATATTTACAGAAAAGAAGGGTTCTCCAACCTGTGCTTCCATTAATGCCTTCCTGTCCTGAGTCATATTACCTGCATGAAAGGAGTGGAACACCACTTGCACACCTCGTTTCTTTAGCTCTCTATAAAGTTCAGGATACCTACAGTCATGGCAAATCTGTACGCCACAGGTAAGCCCATTAACTGAAAATGTGGAAAAATGATCTCCGGGCGTATAATGAGCCAGGTCTCCTGTGCATTCGGACTCATCACCTGCACAATAGAGCTTGTCATACCTATCTACAAGCTCACCTTCATTGCTGATGATGTAAAGGCTGTTGTGGGGTTTATTTATACCGGTTAACCTATGCGCCGATCCAAGGAGGGTCCATAGCTTTAAAGTCCTGGCAAAGTCAATGATCTCCAGAGTACTTTGTCTTAACATTTCCCAATCGTATCCATCATAGGATTCCATATCTGTGCCTGCGTATCCCGAAAGGCTACATTCCGGAAAATGAATAAGGTCGCAGTTCATTTTACCTGCATAATGCATCTGCTCTATAATATGGGTCTTATTGCTAAGAATGTCTTTGCTGATGGGAAACTGACTGGTTCCTATAGTTATTTTCATGGTGGGGTTCTTAAGCACCTCAGTTGAATTATAATTTATCGTTGAAATATAGCACTACTGTGGAATAGGCAGGTTATGCAATTTCAGAAAAGACAGCTTATCCCAATAACCTCGCTGAAACACAATCTTACCTTCTTGCACGTGGAAGAAGCCACATCCTCTAAGCCCTAATGGATCTTTCCACTCTAAAATCGCCCACTCGCCATCTTCAAATAAATTTTCAATGATACACATCATTTTTGCCTGTGAAAACTCTTGCTCAAACATAGTCTTTATAGCTTCTCTACCTTCTACAGGAGCGTTAGCGACTTGATGATTAATGGCTTTTGGATGATAAAGCTCACTGAGCGCATCTGCATCTGCTTTATTAAAGGCTTCTACCCATTTCTGCACTGTTTGCTTAGGTGTCATTTTCAAAAATTTATTTAATGCGCCATTGGAACTGAATAATACATAACAATTCACAGCTTGCTTTGCAGTAGTGGCAGTTTGTGTTCTCTCGGTCTGTTTTATTGGTGAAGATAATCAGAGTTGCTGGTGTTTAAAATAGATTCTACAGCCAAAATTGTAGCGAACTGCCTGTTAACTGTTGCGTTATTATTAATTAAATTCGAGTTCAAAGTCATCTTCTTCTACATTGATTTTAACTTTCACCTTTTGCTTTTCAGCTTTGTCTTTTGTTGGATACCAATTTCTATCTGGGTTAGAGATTACAAATAGTCCGTTTTCGTCTCCTAATGCAGCAAAGTCATCTCTTTTAGGGCCTTTTGAAAAGAAATCTATTTTGGTTTTCTCTATTATTTGATTTCCAAGTTTTAAAGGTTCTTCACTTACAACCCCAACTTCATTAATATTTAAAATACTTTCTGACGAGAATTCAACTTCAGAACTATTGCTTAAGTCAGTTCTGCAAATAAATTCAAGTATGTTTTTGTTGTTATCATAAAAGTAAATTGCTCTTGCTTTCCAATTTTCAAAGTTGGCAATATAGTTTTTGTCGTCTGCTTCTATGAGTGGTGTCTTTTTAGAAATCCATGATATTGTATCATCTAATTTGTTAACCGGAATATTGAATGCAAAATGATATTTAGGATTTATTTGGTTGTCTGTTAGCTCAAATGTCAGTTTAGAATGCCCAACCTTAAATGTTATTGATGAATTAGTTCTTTCGCTGATTTTAAAATTCAGAATATTTGAATAAAAACTTTCAGTTTCCTTTAAATTATTTGTTTGTATTATTAATTCAGAAATAGTCATTGCTTTGGTTTTTACGGTTACGGCGACGGTTTCAGGAGGTTGATGAAGGCTGGGTAGTCTGGGTTACTGTACCCTCACTTACTTCCTGAAGTTTATTTTTAATTTATCGCTGAAAGATAGTCATTCTATCCAGCTTTCGTTAAACTCAATGTTGGTCGAATTCAGTTTTTGAATCTGGTGTATTTTGTAGTTCCAAACTCAGGGTCACTTAAAACAAGGGTATCTCCTAAAAACCTTACAGTTCCCTTAAAGCTTATGTCAGGATAATCAATTGTCAAAGAGTCTCCCTTC
>CBKWHA010000229.1:0-8394 GCA_966674115.1 uncultured Chitinophagaceae bacterium | reverse complement strand
AAGGGGATGTATGTACAATAGAAAGAAGTCATTTAAAAGCCTTTTGGATAAGATTTGTAATCTTGCTGCTAATTAGTATTTGCGTATATGCATGTTAGTATGAAAAAACTACTAAGAATAGTCCTCATAATATTCGCATCAGATTGCATAGAATTGAAGTTTTAATTTTAAGATCACTAGGTATTGTGAATTTCGGTTTCTATATCAATAGAGTCATTGATACGAAGCAAAGAGTAAAATCAAGTAACCAAAATTCTCGAATAAGAAACCATTACTTGCCATCATTATAGTGTATGGTAATTGGGTAATACAGTAATGTTGCTAAATATGTTAGCAAAAGAGGGGCCTATTGCATTAAAGAAAAATGTATATTATTTTAGTGTAATAAACCTTACCCCAATGAAACACCTCTATTCCACCTTGCTGCTGCTTGTCCTTCCTTTCATCAGCTTTGCACAGACCCCAGCCGCCAGCCAATTTTCAAGTCAGCTAAAGAAACTTATAGCAGATGCTCCTTCGGGCTTCAAAAGTTATAAAAGAGAAATGGTGCAGCAAAAAGGCTCCGATGTGATTTATACCTCCAAAATGAACCTGTATGGCACCACAGGCAACAAAATCAACAACTTCAGTGATGGCAGTTCCTACTTGGCTACTGTTGGCTCAGTTCAATTAGAAAAACAGGCTAAAGCACTTGTTGAAAAGTGGAAAGGAAGATTATTGTCAATATTGGGCAAAGGATATGAAATCGTGCCTTATGATAACTCCAATGACCAAACTTTGAATTATGGGTATGTACTGATGGGAGAGCAAAACAGCCTTACTATTGATTACATCAAATATGTGGACGAACAGGATTATAATGTCTACTTACTTATTCTCAATAAATAGGCTCTACCCACTCGAAAGCAATGGCCTCAAACGTTAAAGAATAGGCAGATGTATATTCTAATTCTTGCCTAAGTAGTTAATAAATAATCTTAATAATAAAATATTCCTGTATGCCTATAAGAATATATGAATCAAAAAGGTGGAAGTTTATAGAATTGGTTACAACGATTTCTATTCTCTTTTTAGAAGTTTTATTATGTTATTACAATGACTTTTTTATAGGTAGTTATTTCCTCATTTTAGCTGTTTTCTATTTAGTAAAGGTAATAGGGCGGCTAAAGAATCATCTTGTAATCGTTGAGTATAACGAAGAAACAATAATGCTGCCTCTTAAAAACGACCAAATCACTCTTAGGTGGTCGGATATTGAAAGGGCTGAGCGTCAATTTGGTGCATTCACGCTTGGTATTGTTCTATCCTCAGTTATGATTTATTTACGAAGTGGGCAGGTTGTGAAAGTTAAATTGCCTGATCTAACAGTTGATGAAGATGAATTGGTTAGCATTATTAATAAGAAAGTTTCCTGCTAATAGGAAGGCTTCATTTTTTTCAAAAGCCCTGTAGTTATGATGAATTAAGTATGGAGATCAAAGCAATTCTATTACTTAACATAGGGGTACTGGAAGTTTGAAATTCTTAATGATTGGTTTGATTATCATAACAGGCACTGGTAATGACTAAAATACCTTTATAACGAGGTTTAAACTGATCATGAAAGTAGTATCTTTCATATAGATGCTATTGAAGCGATTCCATTTCCTGAAGGGAAATATGACGTAGATACAGAAGTGGATTATGAAAGAATAAAGCAGCAACATCTCTTTTTCCCATTTTTATAAACATAATTTTCTGAAATCGTAAATGAGATCATAGAGCAGGAGGGAATTTTGCGGGCGAAACACAACTTAACTATATGAGGCATACTTATACTGCTGCTTTTTATCTTAAGCTTTTGATTTGCTCTCTTTCTCTTCTGACGTTTATATCTGCAAAAGCAAATAATGGTGACCCTTCGGGTATTATAAAAGGAAAAGTAATTACGGCAGACGGCAAAGCCGCTGCTTATGTTACCGTTGTAGTAAAGGGAACAAGGAAGACTGCCATTACCGGTGAAGATGGAACATTTGCATTGCGCAATCTTGCTGCCGGTAATTATGAAATTGAAATATCAATGGCAGGTTATGAAACAATTTCGAAGGCTGTTGCCATGACTGATAATGAAATAATATCAATCACTATTGAATTAAAAATATCGGAAAAGCAACTGGAAGAAGTAACCGTAACCAGTGGCCGCAAAAAATTTACAAGACCGGCAAGTGATTATGTGGCAAAGTTGCCTTTGAAAAACCTGGAAAACCCGCAAGTGTATAGCACTATTACTAAAGAGTTGATCAAGGAACAATTGGTATTTACTGTAGATGATGCTACAAAAAATACGCCCGGCCTGCAAAAGATGTGGGAAGCTACCGGTCGCGGTGGTGATGGCGGTGCATACTATAACTCCCGTGGTTTTATTTTGCAAAGCCAGCTTCGTAACGGCATTGCAGGCAATGTAACCAGCAGGATTGATGCCGCCAATATTGAAAGCATTGAAGTGATTAAAGGACCTTCTGCAACTTTGTTCGGAAGCACTTTAACTTCTTACGGTGGATTGATAAACAGGGTAACAAAAAAGCCTTATGAGAGATTTGGCGGTGAGATTTCATATGCTACAGGAAGCTATGGTTTTAACCGTGTTGCTGCTGATGTCAATACGCCATTGGATGCTCAAAAAAAAATCCTTTTCCGTTTGAATGCTGCTTATAGCAGTGAGGGAAGCTTTCAGGATAACGGCTTTGAAAAGGGTTATGCCATTGCGCCAAGCCTTTCTTATAAAGTAAACGATAAGCTTTCATTTTTATTTGATGCGGAGTTCTATGGCGGATCAAATTCGTCAAAGCAAATGATTTTCTTTTACTATCCTGCCTTTCAACTGGGTGCATCGCGTGCCGATGAGTTGGGTATTGATTACAAACGTTCTTATTCTGCCAATGATATCTTCCAGGTATCAAGAAGCAACAACTTCTTTGGCCAGATGAATTATAAAATTTCTGAGCACTGGACTTCGCAAACCAATTTCACCAGCACATACAGCTACTCTGACGGGCCGTATGCATACTTCTATTTAATTCCGAATACAAACAGGCCTGGTGCTGATTCGATAAGGAGAGCCGATCAATCTACTGCTAACAGTGAGATGACCGTAAAAGAGCTGCAACAAAATTTTATAGGAGATTTTACTATTGGCAATCTTAGAAATCGTTTTGTAGGGGGCATTGACTTTTTTAGTCAGAACTCTAATCAACTTTTTTACGGAGCCGACTTTGATGTAATACCTAAAACAGGAACGATACCCACTTACAGCAGTTTTAACAGGGATAATCTGAATGCAGTTTTGCAGGAGGGATCAACGGTTTGGACCTGGCCTTATGAGTACAAAACAAACACTTACAGCGCTTATGTTTCAGATGTTGTAAATATTACTGAGCATGTAATTGCAATGGCCGCCCTTCGTGTGGATCGTTTTGATAATAAAGGCAGTTTTAATGAAGCTTCTGGTAAATACACCGGTGCGTACAAACAAACAGCCTTTGCTCCCAAATTCGGGTTGGTCTATCAACCTGTAAAAGATCAGGTTTCTGTTTTTGCCAATTACCAGAATGGCTTTACCAATAAAAACGGAATCGATTACAAAGGAGACACATTTAAACCAGAACTGGCAAACCAATTAGAAGGGGGCGTTAAGCTGAATGTGTTTGGAGGAAAATTAAGTACAACCATCAGCTATTATAACATTAAAGTAAAAGATGTTGTTCGTGCTTATACTGGCGACAATTCAAATCCATCTAATCCAAATCCACAGATACAGGATGGAACACAAGAGAGCAAGGGTTTTGAAGCGGAAGTAATTGCCGCTCCTTTGCAAGGATTAAACCTTGTGGCAGGCTTTTCTTACAACGATTCTAAACTTGTGAAAGCTGATGATGATGTACAGGGTCGCCGGCCTGCAACTGCCATGTCTCCCTACGCTGCTAATTGCTGGTTAAGCTATCGTTTACCACAAGGTGCTTTAAAAGGACTTGGCTTTGGGTTTGGCGGCAATTATGCCAGCGATAACAAAATTCTCAATAGTGTTTATAATGGAGAATTTATTCTGCCTGCCTATACGGTAATGAATGCCGCTGCGTTTTTTGATCATCCTAAATTCAGGGCGGGATTAAAAGTGGACAATCTTACGAACAAAAAATACTGGATTGGTTATACCACGATGAATCCACAAAAGCTGAGAAGTGTGACGGCCAGTGTTTCTTTTAAATTTTAAACCGCCATATATTTCATGCAGCGTAGAAAAAGCTTTAAATATTGGATTGGAAAAATTCACCTCTGGCTCGGACTGTTGTCCGGGCTGGTTGTTTTATTCCTGGGCATCACAGGATGTATTTTGGCATTCCAAAAAGAAATTGAAAGTGCTACCCAATCATACAGGTACGTAACAGCACAACAGAAAGACTTTCTATCACCTTCTCAATTAAAAAAGATTGGTCTTACCCAACTACCTGGAAAGCACCTGCATGCAGTTTTATATGAAGGAAAGAAAAAACCGGCACAGGTAATTTTCTACCAGTTTGAGCCGGAAGAATACTATATCGTTTATGTCAATCCATATAATGGCAGTGTGCTGAAGGTGAAAAATATGAACCGTGACTTTTTCCGCCTGGTGGTCATGGGACATTTTTATTTATGGCTACCGCCAAACATCGGTCAACCTATTGTAGCATCAGCCACCTTAATCTTTGTGGTCATGATGATCTCAGGGCTGATTCTCTGGTGGCCCAAGAACAAATCTGCCAGCAAACAACGTTTCACCATAAAATGGAACGCCCGCTGGCGCAGGGTAAACTATGACCTGCACAATGTGCTTGGCTTTTATATGACATGGGTAGCCATTGTGTTGGCTTGCACCGGGCTGATCTGGGGTTTTCAATGGTTTGCCAAATCTGTATATACAGTAACAGGAGGTAAAAACTCCCTGGTGTACCAGGAGCCTCTTTCTGATACCACAAAAGCGGCAAATCTGCAGCAACCAGCCATAGATGCCATCTGGCACCGATTGAAAGCAGAACATCCCGGAGCTGAGATCCTGGAAGTGCATATTCCTGAAACAAAGGCTTCACCCATAGCAGCTAATACAAATCCTGATGCCTCTACCTATTGGCAAACCGACTATCGCTACTTTGACCAGTTCACATTAAAAGAATTACCGGCATCAAGTATATATGGAAGGTTTAAAAATGCGGCAGTAGCTGATAAGATCATCCGCATGAATTATGACATCCATACAGGAGCAATTCTGGGACTGCCAGGAAAGATTCTTATGTTCTTTGCCAGCCTGATTGCTGCCTCTTTGCCTGTGACAGGTATTTATATCTGGTGGGGTAGAAGAAAAAAGAAAAAATGGTGAAATGAAAATGAAATAATAGCATTATTGGTCGTTTTTAATACATAAAAAACCCGGACTTTGAGCCGGGCTTTTCTCGTATCGTAAGCTTATATGGTCTTGTGCTGGATATTAATGGCCTTTATGTTTTTCACCATGACCATGTGCAGTAATGCCAAAAGTTTGCAGATCCCTGTCAAAGAGGTACATGCCGCCTTTGTCATCGCCGATTAATTTCAATTTGTCCAGGATATTGCGGGCTTGGGTTTCTTCTTCAATTTGTTCGGCTACATACCATTGGAGAAAGTTATGTGTGGTGTAATCTTTTTCAGAAATACAAAGTTCTACCAGCGCATTGATTTCGTTGGATACTTTAATTTCATGGGAAAGAACGATTTCAAAGATCTCATGAATGTCTGCGAAATCTTTCTGCGGAGCGGCAAAAGCCGGTACAATACCATGGCCTCCCCGGTCATTGATATAGTGAAAAAGCTTGAGCATGTGTATCCGTTCTTCATCGGATTGGCGGTATAAAAAAGCAGCTACGCCATTGTATCCTTTCACTTGACACCATGATGCCATGGCCAGGTAATACATAGAAGAATAGCCTTCCAAATCAATCTGCCGGTTCAATGCGTTTTCAATTTTTGAAGAAATCATTTTCAGTGGTTTTGAATATGTAAGTTAAGAAAACTGTTTGAATTGATCAGTATGTTCAAGCATTTGGTGTAACTGATCTAATTCTCTTTCAATTAAAAGGATATGTAAGCCTTCAGAAGGTGTAAATTGAAGATTACCGGATAGATTCATATAACGGGTTTGCACATACGGGCAGCTTAGAATCCCCATTGCAAAATTCATTTAAATGCGACAGAACAAACTATTCTTTTCTTCCAATTCGGTATAATCTTCCTTCATCTGTAATCGCATATAATGCGCCTTCTCTTCCCTGGGTTATATCCCTGAAGCGTTGGCCTTCACTGGAGAGTAAACGTTCCTCACCCACCACCTTATTGTTGTTAATAACCAGACGTGCAATATGGTTGCTATTCAGACCCGCAAGAAATAAATTATGCTTCCATTCGGACATTTTATCGCTGTTGTAGAAGGTCATGCCACTGGGCGAAAGCACAGGATCCCAGTAATAAACCGGCTGCTCCATCCCGGCCTGCTGTGTGATGCCGGCACCTACTTTTTCACCGCTGTATTCCAACCCATAGGTAATGGTAGGCCAGCCATAGTTGTGGCCTGGGTGGATGAGGTTCAGTTCATCACCACCCCGGGGACCGAATTCATTTTCCCATAGGTCACCAGTCTCGGGGTGGAAGGCCAGCCCTTGCACATTCCGGTGCCCGTAGGAGTACAATTCAGGTCGGGCACCGGCACGACCTATAAAAGGATTACCAGATGCCGGTTGTCCATCCTTGGTGATGCGGATAATCTTACCAAGTGCTGAGTTCAGGTCCTGTGCCTGGGGCCGGGTCACGAGGTCGGAACGTTCGCCAGTACTGACAATAAGGTTGCCAGATTTGTCGATGAGTATGCGGGAGCCATAATGTAGAGTACCACGGTATGCAGGCGTGGCACGGTAAATCACTGTAACATTTTCCATGCGCCGCTCATCGGCTGATAAGGCTCCTTTGGCCACTGCTGTCAGGTTTCCCTGCGGAGTACGTTCAGAAAATGCCCAGTACACCATTCTGTTGTTTGCAAATTCAGGATCAATGGCGAGGCCAAGCAGTCCGCCCTGACCGGCTGCATTCACAGGAGGTATTCCTGAGATAGTGTCGCTAAGCTTACCCGTTGTAGTAACGATCCGCATCGTTCCTTCCTTTTCGGTAATTAGAAAACGGTCATCCGGAAGAGGAGCGATACCCCAGGGGCGTTTCAGCGCATTAGTGATCACCTTTGCTTCATAAGGGGTGGTTGTTTCCACACCTCCAATTCGTGTTTGCCCGGCAAAGGCAGGTTTGTAATTCGTATTGGGTTGTCTTGTTTCTACTGGTGGGTAAGTGGAATCTGTAGTGGAAGAACGTGCTTCTTTATTGGACGATTGTGTATTACAGGATGCAAAGAAAACAGGAGTAGATGCTATAACAAGCATTGCTATTTTAAACATAGGTATATGTTTTGGAGTGACGGAGAAACAAAGAAAGAAGCATGAAAAAATTATACCACGCAAAAGAACCTATACCTATAAAAGTATAAGTGTAAGCAACAGAACTGTCATGGTAAACTTACCGATAAGTTGAAGTACATTCGCTATGATGGCGTTTGAGATACCACTTTTTGGAGAAAACCAACAGAGGGAGATGCTGAAAATTTTTTTTCAATAATCAAAACAAATGATTGTGAAAAAGTATAAAATAGTGATGATATGTCTTTCATTAGCCCTTGCTGCCTGTTCCTTGAACGGTCAGCCTGCAATGGCACAACAGAAGGAAGAAGTTCTTTCCTGTCATAAGAATATCCCATCTCGTTTTGTTCCTATAAGAAATACAAACACAGGTTCGATTTCAAGTATCGGTAATAGTTCTCATGAAGGTATGGTCTGGATCGAAGGAGGTGAATATGTGATGGGAGCTTCAGACAAGGAAGGCAGAGCGGATGAATACCCACAGCACAAAGTGAAACTGGATGGCTTTTGGATGGATGCCACTGAAGTCACCAATGCACAATTCAGAAAGTTTGTAGAAGCAACCGGCTATATCACCACCGCAGAAAAAGCACCCAACTGGGAAGAACTCAAAAAGCAGCTGCCCCCTGGCACGCCTAAGCCGCACGATAGTGTGCTGGTGGCCGCCTCCCTGGTGTTTACCCCCCCTGCTCATGCTGTGCCTCTGAACAATGTTGCACAGTGGTGGCAGTGGCAAAAAGGAGCGGATTGGAAACACCCTGAAGGCCCGGGCAGTAGTATAGAAGGCAGGGAGGATTATCCGGTGGTCCACATCTCCTGGGAGGATGCGAATGCTTATGCCAAATGGGCCGGCAAGCGCCTGCCTACAGAAGCAGAGTGGGAGTATGCTGCC
>CBKWHA010000228.1:0-8491 GCA_966674115.1 uncultured Chitinophagaceae bacterium | reverse complement strand
TCTCTGATG
This sequence comes from uncultured Chitinophagaceae bacterium, assembly GCA_966674115.1. Lineage (GTDB taxonomy): Bacteria > Bacteroidota > Bacteroidia > Chitinophagales > Chitinophagaceae > Flavisolibacter. Next base: position 8,482 of record CBKWHA010000228.1, on the reverse strand, counting down.
CGAGAACCTAAAAACACCTGATTGCCTATGGTAATTCAAGTCATAATCCTTGTTTTACTGGATGATGTTCTCTGATAGCATTTTTTGTATTATTTTGACAATCAAATAATTACACTCTTTTGCCTGGGCAATTCCCTTATTTTTTGCCTTTATTTTTTGCCAATACATTATTCTTTCTTTAAAAAAACAGCGTATTAGGTTTGTTTACGATTGTATCCACCTGCACATCCTTCCCTATTATCTTCATGCTGCGGGCATCAGTTGTATTAAAAGGCACAAGAATAATACTATCGTTGTTTTCATAGTATTGCTGCACCTCCTGCAAATCACTGCTGATCTGCTCATATAGCTTATGGGCTGCACTGACCATGAACACAGACTTTTGTATGCGTATGCACCCCTTTGTTTTCAGATACTTTGCCACTTCATTGCGGACTTTGTAGTTTTCTATATCGTACATAATCAAAAAAGTCATGTGCGTAGCCTTTACCGGCGCTGTTTGCAGCAAATGTAACATTTTCTTGATGCGCTCGTCCAAAGGTTCTTCATTTTCCGGAGGCTCTGATGGAGATGCAGGTATGGTAAGGCCCGCATCCTTTATTTTTTGCAATCGCTGCTCCAGCGTGAAGTTTTTTTTCTTTGGCCGGGACATGAAGTTTAGAAGTTTAGATGTTCAGTTGTTTAGTTATTAATTGCGTGCATTGCAATTATTGTATTTGCAGCCTCCAATCTTCATTCTTTATTTCCTCCATACAAATGCTGCTCCAGCAATCGAATACAAACGTCGGCCAGTTCTGCATTACTGCCGGTTTTGGTAGTTTTCACAAATGTAAATCCGCGTTTGCCATAAAACAGGTTGATCTCCGCCCAGCCTGCAGCAGAACCTATCTTCAGCTTGCGTCCATAGTTGATTGGGCCGCTTTCCAATAGTTTCAGGCCAAGGCGTTCCAGTTCCACTGCTGCCTTTTGCATGTATTCTTCTATTTCTGGCGGCACATAATATTGCTTGTGCTGTGGCTTGCAAAAATTGGGATTCAGCTTTTGCCTTATAGCAGCCATTACATCATTGTCCAGAGAAGGAAGCTTTACCGGAACAGGTTCTTCATCTTGCTTGTTGCCTTCCTTTTTCATTTCCTGCAAAATGCTGTCTGCATTTTTAGCATCTTCCCATAAAGTATCTGGCTCCTGCAAATTCACATAATCGTTCATATTCACCGGCAAGGCAGCAGAATTGTAGTATGCGTTTTCATCGTAAGAAATAAAGCAGGCGCGTGTAACGTCGCTGGTAACGGTGTCTATTACAGCGTGCAGGTGATAGCGGGTAGCCAGACTATTCACAAACAATTTGTAAAAAGCACTGAACAATCCGTAATCTGCGCATTTTTGCTCCAGCCGGAACAGGAGCTTCAGTCCATTGCCGCCGGGTGAAGTAAACAGCAACACCAGGTAGGGATCGGCTGTCAGCTTTTCCCAAAGCAATGTTTTATCAAAATGGGCAGATATGCCATCAAGGTCAACAAAGAAATAGCTGATACTTAAGAAGTTCTCCCGGCGGCGGATAGCAGGTTTAAAGGCAGCGCATACAAGATAGGGCAGGATTTTCTTCTGCAAGCGGTAGCCAGCCTTATCAAGGGTCTGCATAATGCGCAATTGATCTATTTGCTGCCGGATACGCGGCTTTGGTGAACGCAGCGACTGGTAAAGACTTTCTACAGATACCGGCTGCAAAGCATCAGCTGGCGCAGTGATGTTGGTTCCAAAGTACAGCATAGGCTAAGCTTTTAAAAATTCTTTAGCAAGGGTTTGCGCATACAAGTCAATATGTGTAGCACGGCTGCGTTCTAAACCTGATGTTTCTACTATTTCGGCCATATAGTCGTACATGCTTTGCACCACAATCCGCTTGCCCATGCCTTCCAACAAAAAGGCATTATTTCTTTCTGTAAAACATTCTTCATCCAGGGCTTCTTGCTGCGCCAGTTTGATCATCACGTAGTCCACCCAAATACGGAATTTTTCAATAACGTCGAACACGAGGGCAGGCCGATTGTATTCATCCCGGTGAAAAACGCCCACATATGGGTCAATACCAGCCTTGATAAGAGCGCCCTCTATTTTGCCATACAGAATACCATAACCATATCCCAGCATGGAATTGAAGCGGTCCATAGGCGGATGTTGGCTGCGCCCCTCAAACTGAAAAGAAGACGGTAACAGCAGGTTGACAGCTTCAAAATAACGGCGGCTGGCAGCACCCTCCCAACCACGGATAGAAGGCGCAACATCAGATATTACTTCTCCTTCTGCCTTTGCTATTTTAGCGCGGTGGTCTTCCATGCTGTTGATGGCGGCATCTATACGCCGCTGGTCTGCAGCATTGCAGCCATCTTTAAACATCAGCAACAACGCTGTCTGGTTATTTATTTTATCTGCTACAAGGCTTTTCACCCAAGGTATACAACGGGAGCTATATAAAAATTCAACCTGCTTTTTGCGTATCTCGGATATGGAGCCGTACTGCACACTCCAAACGCGGCCTTGGGGTTTGCCCAGTTCGTCAACGAACAATACGTCTATCTCGTTTTGAACGGCCAGCAGTATAGCATCTGAAGAGACTTTAGCTCCCCTGCTCACCATTATGGTTTTTACATCAGCCGGACTAATGCTTTGTGCCGTTTCGGCTGTTTGCACGAAAAACAATCCATCTTTTTTGGTTAGAGAAGCACCAAAGGAGTTGAGTATGAGATTCATAGCATTAGCTTTTGTGGTTTGTAGTCAATTGCAGACGGGTAGCCTTGGCCCCTTTATTATTTTTTGGGGGCATTATTTCGAAGGTCAGCTTAAGGCCAGCTTTTATACGAGCACAAAGCGGATTCTTTGCAGAAAGAATAAAATATACCTGATCTGAAAAGTTATCCGGTTGAATAAAACCATTCACGCCCTGTTCATTTTGATTTAATAACCTGATTACTTTACCACTTATCCTGCCTGAGGGACATTGTTTCAATCTTGCTGCTGCAGCCATCTTAGCTTTTTGCAAATCCTTCCAATAGCGTGCATTTTCATCGGGATGCCGCTGTGCGAATTTTTCAACAAAAGGACAGTCATTAATCACCAACCGCTCTCTGGCACGGGTAATGGCCGTATAAAACCAGCGGTGGTATTTATCTGCCCCATCAGGGTGTCTTCCGCCTTTGGGATGATAGACCTGACTGTAAATAGACGTATTCAAGTATAAAAAAACAGCATCCCACTCACCACCTTGTGCTTTATGCACTGTAATCGCATATCCGTATTTTGCCCGAAGGGCGTTCAGGTATAAATCTTCTTTCATTTTGGATTTATACACGTTGCTGTTTCGCTTTACCTTAAGATAACGCATGCGGTCGTCAAAATCTATCAACAGGCGTTTCACTTCATCATTGGTAAGACCAGGATTATCACTATACAACAATTCATTGATCAGCAGAGTTTCATATACGTCTTTGCTAAATAAAGATTCAACCTTTATTTTAAGGAAGGTGAAGCCCGCCCTATTGTCGTGTGGCGCCACTTCTTTTACTATCACCTGATCTCCATTCACCAGATGGGTATTATAGCTGTTTTGTACCACCATCAGTAAGTCGCCTGATTGCAAACTTTCATTGCCGTGCAAACGCCGGCGCATTAAAGTATTTAGATCATGCGCATGGGCATTGCTATGGCATAAAGCAATAGCTTGTGTAAGACCATGCTGTTGAACGGCGGTAAAATAGGCATCAAGAAAGGCATCCTTCCCCAGAGTAGAAAACACATTCCGGCTTTTAGGCAATGGCAATTGCATGAGGCTTATAGTTCCAGTTTGCTCGATACGCTTTCTGAACAGAGTAGCTGTTTCCAATATTTCATTATGCTGCTGTTGTCTGACAATACTCGTCAGCGTAAAAATTTGTGCTCCTACTCCTTCCTGTTGCCAGTAAGACAAACTAAGTGCGGCACTTAGCGACAGATCAGCCACAGGGGGAAGCTGACAGGCATCGCCCACAAATATCAATTTAGCCTTTCCAACAAATGCCATTAGGTCGGCAAGCAAATTGCCAGATCCAAAGCGTGCAGTATGCCCATCGTTAGCATGTAAATGACTGATCATGGAAGCTTCATCCACAATGATCACATCGGGATGGTGGTCAGCTTCAGACTGTCTTAGATCAAATTGAAGAAAAAGCTGCCCGGTTTGGCTTTGCCATGGGTCTTCGCCTTCTTTGGCCTGACCACTCACTTCATCAAATACGTATAAAAGACCATGCAAAGTCTTTACGTCAAAGCCTGTCCTGGCCGATAATACTTTTGCTGCCCTTCCGGTAGTGGCAGCGAGTTGAAAGCGAGTCTTATTTTCATCCAGGAACAGGCACAGACTTTTGATCAGTGTGGTTTTGCCTGTCCCGGCAGCACCATTAAGAATGAATACTTGTTCATTTGATTTGAGGAATGACTTGATGGCAGAGAGGGCTGCTGTTTGTTGAAAATTTAAAAGAATATCATTGCTTTTGATTACAGAAGCGTTCGTGTTCATAGGAGGAACTTTTAGCTTTTTAGCATTTCATTCAGTTCTTGGTTTAATGAATGAAATACAGTGGTATTGCTAAGGCCAAATAGTGTTCGCCATTGCGCAAAAGTGGGTAGGAATTTTTGTATTTCCTTATCAGATATACTACGGCCTTCGTGTGCAAATTTATTGCGTAAGTAATCTAACCCTAATTCCTGTGGGGTTAGAAAAGAGTTTGAGGAACGGAATGTCTGCAAGAAGGGCTGTATTTGCTCTGTCACAACACTTTCTGCCAAACATATTTTTACAGGAACGCTTGGCGAATTTGTTCTTTCAATCCCATCCTCAACTGGTGATTTATACTTAGGAAATAGTTCTTTGTTTTTAATCTTCTCACGAATAATGACCCAATTCCGCTTGTTATCAATATCTAGACCGTTCATTTGACTGTTGATGATTTCACTTACAAATCGCTCAAGGAAAATATGGTGAAACAAAACAGTAAAGCCGTAATTTTTAAGTTGCAGATGGCAATGGCCAAGGTCTAACAGAAGGCTCAGGTCAAAAAAAACCTCACGGGAAAAGGTGGTATTCCAGCTTTTTAATTGAATAGAATATATATTTTTTGAACCTACAGAAGCAAAGACCGGATAAGCGGTGAAACTTTTTCCCGAACAAGACGGGCTGGCTAATGCACAGGCGACATTTGTTTTATTTGTGAATAAAGCATAAGAGATTTCAAGAGCTTTCTTTATAACCTTTCCTGAACTATGATCCAGCAGATCAAAAGCACCCTGATAATTAAAATGCCTGATCAGTGCTCCGATCTGTTCTTGGTCAATTACTTTTCGGTATTCGATGGATTCAGTTTTTTCCACTATACTCTCCCCTGTTTGTTTCTCACTAATATTGTACACCTCATAACGGTCCTGATCCAAAAGGTATTCAACCACAATTTTCAAAGCTGTTTTCAATTGTGTTGTTCCTCCGGTTTCGCATAGTATAAAATGATGTTCTGGATTCTCTGTGGCTATTTTTTTTAAATACCTCCTGTATCTTTTCATTAGCTCATTTGTGTCAATTACCCGGCATTTTAAAGGTTTTAACTCCACAGAAACATCAGGGTAAAGAGATGCAAACTTTTTTTGCAAAATTTCAGCTTCATATATCGTATCCTGATTATTACGTTCTCCTTGTGGACTGTCCGTATAAAACAAAACCATTTTATCAACTTCATTTCCTACAACTTTCATCAAGGGAGGAATTAGTTGAGGCTCAATATTTTGTTGATCCTCATTGTAGCGTTCCAACAAGTTTTTCGTAAAGTCCCGAAAAGATGAAAAGGAAATCTCGTCGGTGTTTATAAGTTTGTTGAATTCACTTCCCTTATAATAGATATTCCGATTACCCAAATTTGCCAGTAGTATCTTCTTCATTTGCTTCTATTGGTTAAAAGATATTTTTACAAAACCCAAAGGCACTCCCTGCATGGTCATTTTGCGGGTTTTGGGCCAGAAGTTCATTTCGCTATAATCGCGCTTTTGAATGGCTTTCCTTAACTGGTAAAAATCGTCTTCACTTAAAGGCGCATTTTCTTTTGTAATCCAGCCACTGGTAGTAAATTTCCAACCACAGTTTCCACCAATTCTTAAAATGGCTTCATTACATTTTTTTTGTTCAATGGCATCAATGGATTTATAAATGATGTTCAAATTATCCAACATGTTTTCTCCTGCTTCTTCCTTGTCAAAGCCATTGGTTTCTAAATCTTCAAACTCCCAATCCAAAAGGTTCTTTGTATAACTATTTATTAACTGACATAACCCGGCAAAGCCATTGCTTACAAAATCCGTATTCGTCCTTTCCCATTTCTCATGATATCTACTTGTATTCCGCTGAAGAAGTTGTTCATCAATCTTTATTTCCAGTTGTGCTGAAGCTTTAGCAGGTATTACCTCAGCCAGAAAATTATTACCCTTCTTAAAATCCCAATAGCCGCCGCGATATGCATTGTAAATCCCTACTTCGTGAACCTGCGTTGATGTAGCTTCAAAATGGCAATCACCAATTTTTAGGAACCGTGTGGACTTTTCGTTAGCATTCGGCCCGAACAGCTTTTTTTCTATGGTTGCGTCTTTCCACTTTTCAACCACCTTCTTTTGATTCAAAAAACCAAAATCCTTTGATTGTAAAGAATTAAAAAAATCATCGTTTGTTAATGAATCCCAGATAGCTGTTTTTATAGCGCCTTTTAAAGAACTTCCTGGAATACAAGCGCCTTTTATAGATGTATGGTACTGTTCTTTCAGTTCCGCTACTGTCGGAGACAGGTAAACACCATCTGCTATCCGGCTGCTTATGTCTTTTAATTCAAGGTGCTTAAAACCTCGGCCTTCGCGAAGGAATGTACCCAGAGACTCTCCTCTTTCAATTGAGGCCGAAAGCTGTGAAATATAGTCCTCGCCAATAAACGAAACTATTTTATCTAGATCCATAAAGCCTACTTTGTTGCCTTCCAGCAGGAAATCAAAACCTTTCTTCAGCGTTTGCCCGCTGCCTATATGTACAGGAGTGAGCGTAGTTAATGTGACAGTTAGCATAATAATCATTTATAGATTAATAAACAAGGGTTGGCCACAACGAAAAACCGGATGCAGATCAGCATCATTGTATCGCGGACGCAGGTTTGTATAACTTCCCGCAAGTGTTGAATCTGTTCTGAATACACCGCCTTCTGCAAAAAAGTAAATGCTGTTTTTGCGCAACGACAGAAACTTTTCATGGCTGCTGCCTGCTATATAGCCACCACGCTTCACTAACTGCCAGTAACTTTCGTTTAAATGCACGGTTCCAAGTTCCTTCTGGGTGGGCAGGTACAAACCAAGATTCATGTACAGACCCGATCCCGATCCACCAGGCAAAGTAAAAGGTTGTATATGCCTGGCAATATCAAATTCAAACATGCCATTGCCCACTGTACGGTCGGTGCCGATGCCTTGTGCTCCCAAAAGCGAAAGCGCATGCAACACTTGCCGGCGGATAGTTTCATCCTGGAATTGGGCAAGAAAATACAACCCACTTTCTTCTTCGAAATATAACCGGTCAAAGTAAAAAGGCCGGGTATCACCTTCACCTTCTGAGGGCACCTGCACGCGCTGCTGCACTTCAAAGTGTAAAAATGTTTTGGCCTTTAATGCATCACTAAACAGGTAGCTGCCATCAGGACTTACTTGTGCTTCCTGTACAGGCAGCGATTGATCTAGCTGTTGTGACCACTTCCGGAAAATACCATCGCAAATAAATGAGATCTTCTTTGCCTTTTTAGCTAGTTTTTCTTCAGCAGTTTTTGCAAATTCAAACTGTATGGGGAAGAAAGGTTTTGGAAGGAATAACTCGTTGCCACAGAAAGGGAAAGCCGATGAAATACGAAAGCCGTTAAAAAAAGAATCCGGAGAGGTTTTCCACTCAGGGAAATAGGGCAAACCTACCGCATAGAGTGCCGACTTCAATGCATCGGAATGATACATTGCTCCAGTTTTATCCAAATCGGAGGCACCGCGGCCAATATGCAGGGGGCTACTGAAGTAAAGACGTATTTCTTCTACTGGCATAGGCTGCATTTTTAGCGTGTAGTTTAAGTATTTGTTTTTGATAGCTACTCATAATAGAAACAGGCTGTGCATTCTCTTTCCCATAATAATCAGCTACCGACTTTTCGTCAATTCCAGTAATGTGAAATGCTATTTGCCCGTAGCCCCTGCTGCCATGGCCACCTAAATAATCATCGTGCAATAATTCCAGGCCTTTAAAAACATTATCCAGCATTTCCTTTTCATTGTTATCCTGTTCCCAGATATTCACTACCAAATTGAGGCTGAAGACGGCATCGGCGGGTACACGTTCTATCTGTCGGGGCATAGCAGCCGAAGTAATACGGTCTATTACCACTTCAGTTTT
>CBKWHA010000227.1:0-8510 GCA_966674115.1 uncultured Chitinophagaceae bacterium | reverse complement strand
AGCTCTTATCGCTGAAATAAGATTCACCCCAGAATGCTGGTAATACGGCAACGAGCAGCAACAAGATCAGCCAGGGATTGAAAGCGATCAAGCCAACCGACAGAAAGCCCATGGTGATCAGGTCTTGTACCTGGCTCAGCACCTGCGATAGTAAAACGGTGCGGCCAACGGTTTGCTGCCGGGCTCGTTCCAGCTTGTCATAAAAATTGGCATCTTCAAATTGGTCAAGATCAAGGGTGGCTGCATGTGCCATGATCTTGACAGAAGTATGGTTAGAGAATAAATCGCCCAGCAGGCTTTCTGTAAGAATAATGGCCCTGTTGAGTCCATCGGAAAGTACTGCCAGGCCAAACTCAAAGGCTACCAGCTCCCAAAGGTGCAGGGGAGAACCACCTGTACTACCACCTTGGGTTATAGCGACCACTTCGTCTATGATCAGTTTGCCTACATACAACATGGTAACAGGTATGGCAGATCGGGCTATCCGGAGCAATGCATTCGTTGCGGTCAATGCTGGACTGGTTTGCCAAACAAGCTTAAAGAATTGGGGCAGATTTCGAAGTGCTGATAATCGGTCTTTAAAACTTACTTGTTGTACGGCGGTACCCTTTGCACCTGGCGTCTTATTTAATTGCTCTCTCCCTGCACTCATACCTGCAAATTAAGCAATCAACCATTCTCTACTCACCATTCACTTTTCCTCATTGTAACCATTCCCAACTCATCACTGATCACTCATCACTCATCACTGATCACTCATCATTTACTACCCACCCCCTCTCAACCCACTTCCCACCATTAATCCCACACCACTTCACCATAACTTTTAACTATGAACTTTGAACTCACAACCCATAACCCGTAACCCGTAACCTCTTGCCCATTGCCCATTCACGCCATCACATCCCTAAGGTTTAAAACGCAACAATCCCTACTAATTGCAACAGATAAACAACTGCAAATACGGCAAAGAATACTCCCGCAAGAGCAGTTAGAATAGTAGTAAAAAGCGAAGGTCTTAACTCAGCCGGCAGCTTTTTGTGATTCAGGAAAAGAATAAGCACTGCCAATACAGGAATATGCGCTGCTTCTATGACACCAGCGATCTGGAGCAACTGTACAGGTTCGCCGATCCATAAATATAAGGCGATAGGTAAAACGGTAACAAGAATGAACACAAAGAGCTTTTTCAAAAAATCTTCACTGGTCCATTTAGGAGAAAGTTTTAAAGGTTTAAGCAGCAACCTTGTGCCACCGGCAAACATTCTTCCAAAACCATCCTGGTCAGACAGAACTGTATCCCAAAAGCCGATAAAGACACCTAAGATCATAAACCAGAAACCTATAGGCCCCCAGATCTGTCCCAGTAATTGCCCCAATACTTCCGCAACCTTATTTTCTTCGGGCACCAGGCCTCTAGGCTTTAACAATTCAGTGCCCAAAATAAGAAAGGCAATGGTAATGATCAGGGTACCAAATACTGCAACATTATTATCAAGAGTCATTTGCCTGATCCATCCTTTCAAACGTTTTTTATCTTCTGGGGAATAATTTTTATCCTTAGTGGAATAAGATGCAGCACTTGCCTGTTCGCCTTCCATCCCAACAGCCCCATACCCTTTTTTCTGGATCCAGTATGAGTACCAGATCATACCAGCAGCTCCGGAAAGCATAAAACCAAGCCAGGGAAGTATTTCGCCATATTCTATGTTTGAAGGAACCTGTGGCACCAGCCCCTGGCCCAGCGCTCCCAGGTCTGGAAAAACAGTAATGGCTGCTGCAATGGCTGCCAGCGATAGCAAAACGGCAAGAATGGTGGCCACTAATTCTACTGCTTTAAAATGGCCCCAAACCACCAAAGCTGTTGATGCCAAAATGGAACCAATGGTCCATACACGAATGTCTCCGGGCAGGGCTACAATCAATGCAGTGCCCGCTGAACCAGCCAGGCCGGCTATAGTGGCAACTGCTACAAAAAGTTGGGGAATCAGAATAAAATAAAGTGCCCAGTTTTTAGGTCCGGGTAGTTTGGAAAAACCGTCAATAACGGTGGCGCCGGTGCAGACGGTATAACGTCCAACTTCGCGGTTGATGAACCATTTGAGCAATACAGCAGCGATTAGCGCCCATAACAGCGCATATCCGTATAAAGCACCAACCCTCGGACTAAACAATAACTCGCCGGAACCTGCAGCAGAAACCATCCACAAAAAACCGGGTCCCAGCCATTTGATCCTTTCTTTTCCGACAGGCGGTGGTTGAATCTTTGCATTGCTTCCTTTTGTCATGAATTTATCGGTCTGTTATCCAAATCTGTTATCCAAACTGGTTGCTCAATTCATCTCCCTCGGGGTCGGCAGGTGCGCTGTCCCTGAGCAGACCGGCAATATAGGTGTCACAGGATGGGCAATGCACCTCTTTTAATTTGGTGATACCATACAGGTCAATGATATTCGTTTCAGAGCCCAGGCCTTTCCATCCGCAATTGGGACACATAATTGGCGCGTTGTCAAAATCCTTTTCTGGAAAAACTTCTTGCATGCTTTTTTGGATCATATTGCAAGGATTATACCCTATATAATAAAAAAAGCAGCTTACCTGCTGCCTTTTTTATGATCACTTCAAAATGATCGTTGTTAACCACTCTTCCTCTTATTCATATCAAATATCGAAGCCTGCTTTAATATCTCGCCAATCTGCTTCGGTTCTTCACAGGTTCTTTCTGCAGGTCCTAAAGTCTTCATTGCGGCATCCTTTTCTCCTTTTATTTTCATAAAAGCTTCATGCCTCTCAGCCCTGTATTGATCAAGCATACTCATTACCTGATAATGGCTCAACAGGCTTTTGATGGTGCCATACTTGCCGGCTTTAGCCCTTTCAAAGAAAAGAATGATATCTTCCAGACTCAACTGATCTTCCTGTGCTGTAAGTATAATATCACAGGCGCAAACGCTCATCCTGGTATCGTTGAGCTTTTTGGTTTTAGGTATGGGTAAGGAATAACAAAAAGCTCTTATGATCATTAACAGAAGATGATACATGCGCTTTACGCCAAATTCCTGTACCAGGGCCGGGATGCGGTCCTGGAGCGGAATGGACAGAAGGAGTGGGAAGTTGATCTCGCCATCCTTGCTGTATTGCTGTTGCACCAGGTTGGTGATCAACTCGTACTCCAGCGTATTTACATATTGTTTGGATGCACGTTTAGCCGGCGTCTTCGGACTCCCTGTCCCTTTGACTTGCTGAACTGCAACCATATTTCTTAAATTCATTGAAACCTCCATCACACCCCAAGCTCTAAAGAGAAGCAACAACTCTGCAGCCTTCTAAGACCAGGTGTGTGTTTTTAATATGATTAAAAGAACTATTCTATTTTATAAAACACCATTCAAAACACGTTTCACATAAGCCATTATACAACACGTTTCACATGATCCTACGCAGCACTGCTCCTCCCATTTAAAGTCTGTCCCGATACTGCGGATCCTGACCCACTATTACGGGAAGGCTGGGGGTAATTTCGTTTCAATAGCCGAAGGCGCTGGTAAAGACTTCCCAAAACCATATAAGCATTACCAATTTCCGGTTCAATTTTGTGCCACTCCTGGTTTCCATCCATAACATAAATGTCATCCTGAGGACTTACACATACCCCCCAGGCCATGAAAGGAAATGCATGTGGAGAAGTTCTGACCTCCAGGGCAGTGTCGAAGTACAGGTATTCATGTCCTGCCAGGTCTTTCACTATATCCACACAGTCTTGAGTGATGCTTTTCATTTTGGCTTATTTTATGTCTTTCATTACTTCCCCAGCGTGATCCTGTAAGTTGATTTCGAAACTTTTAAAGGTCCTTCAAACATTTCGCCCGTTTCATTATCAACCCACACTTTACCCGGTGCTATGCGGCGGAGCTTTTCTTCCAATGCCTTTCGCTTTTCAATCAATTCCTGTATCTCCTGGTCCAATGAGCGCCAGCTTGCATCCTGGGAGTAGTCATAACTCACGCCGGCCTCGCATATTTCCAGTTTGGCTCCGGAAGGCGTTGCTGCTTTCCCGTTATGCTTTATAATTTCATCCCGCAGCATTTCTACAAAACGTTCATCCTTACGCACCTGCCTGGCAAATTCTTCCATGGCAGCAATAGCTTCCGCCACCTGGAAAATGTAGGTATTGTCCTCCAATACGATCTCTACCGATTGCTGCGCCAGCTTGTTGATCTGCGTCTTGGTCAGGCCCTCACGAATAGCCGGTAAAGGGTTATGCTGCGTTAAGTGTTTTGCCATTGATCTGGTTTCTGCGATTAGAAATTAATTGCTGCAAAAGCGGATTCACATCCACATCGTTTTTATACTTGTTGTATAATTCCACCAGCTCTTTTTGTGTATTGCATTGCTGAACGCGATTATGCCACTCGCTGCCCGGTTGTATCTGGAAGGCTTCTTCACCCAGCTCGCACCACTGGCGGATTATTTCGCCTGTTTTCTCATTCGGTACAAAAGCTGGTTTGTTCATGAACAAGCCTGTTCTGTCCTTACTGGCAGTAGCGTTGTGATTGAGATCCAATTCCAAGTTAATGGTCAGTTCATATTCAAAGCCTTCGCGTGTGACTTCTTTCAAACCAGCCTTTTCAACTTTTAATTTGCCATTATTGTCTTTGATCATTTCATAATCCTGCTTGCGCCTTACTGTAGTAATAATATGAGAGGTACTTTGTGTAATAGCATCAATAAAAGACTGATGGCGTGGTGTCACCTTTGCCCAGTCCTGGTATCTGCCTCCCAATGATTCTACGATTTCCAGGCAGCCGCCTTTACCGTCCCACTCATGAGAGATACTGTCAACAATAATTACTTCCATACCTGCCTTTTCACATTCCTTAATTGCATCCACATACTTTTCAGGTGTAAAAGGAGCTTGTAGTGAAAGCACATTAAAGTCGCCCAAATGTGCATACAGATCTGCGCTGCTGTTTTCCGAATCAATAATGGCGATCTTGCCCCAGTCTCCAACAATCCCGTGGGCAATCAAAAGAGCTGAATATGTTTTGCCTCCACCGCTCACAGCAGAAAGTCCAAGGCGCATTTTTGCTTTTTGACGTGTTGCTTTTCTTAATTTCATCATTTCTCGTATTGTTTAATTGTGATTATTTTTATGCAGCCAGTCCATTTGCTGGTTGTGAGAGAAAAAGACCGGGAACATAACGGATGGCTGCTTCAGTAATGTCATCCAGCATCCCGGAAACCTCAATAACTGGTTTTATATCAGTATCATTCCATTTGATAAAGTCTATATCCACATCATATCTGCTATTCTCTGTATCAAAAGGCGATACAGCCGGATTGAAATAAGCCGTTCCTTCCACTACCAGGTCACCAACACGCTCGGTTACGATACGGTAATTACGTACAACCTTTTGCGTTAGTGGATAGTGAAAACTAAACTCCCTTGACACTCTCTTTTTCATACTTGTTTCGTTTGGGAATGTGAATTTTTGTTCTAAATTTGTGAACGTTAAAGTTACAAAATTTCACATTATCCACACGAAATTCACATTTATATTCACAATTGCTTAACAGGTATGTTTTCTGCTCATAATATCAAGAAAATCAGAGAGTTATATAGTATGACCCAAGAGCAATTTGCGCTTTCCCTGGGCCTTACTCGGGAGCTGATTAATAAGATAGAAAAAGGTAAAATAAAGGTCAGTAGAGGCACAGCTTTACGCCTCGAAAAATTTGTGAGGGAGCGAGAGAGTGAATTTTATTCACAGGAAACGACCCTCCTGGGTCAGCCTGTATCTTCTGAAGTATCATCCCTTCCTTACCACGTTCAGCGGCGTGAGCAAAAAGTAGAAAGAAAGACAGTTTGGGTGCCCCTGGTTGGTGTGAAAGCGCAGGCCGGATATGTGAAGGGATATGAACAGGTTGATTTCATCGAAAGCCTGGAAAAGTATTCATTGCCGCCCGGCGTTCATCCCGGTGGAGCGCAATGGAGTTATTTTGAAATAGACGGTGATAGTATGGAGCCCACCTTTTCTTCAGGCGATATCATTCTGGCCAGTATGGTGCACGCTGAAGACTGGCAGGAGATCAAAAACATGAATGTATATGTTATTCTCACAACCGATACGCTCTTGGTGAAAAGGATAATTCGTAAATCAGAAAGAGAGTGGATACTGGTTAGCGATAACACAGAAGCCTATCCTCATAAAATTATTCCTGTAAGTGAGGTAAAAGAATTATGGATTTTTCGTCGTCACATCCATGCCAAAGTGCCTGTTCCCGAACACCTGCAAACATCATTATAATCTTTTCATTCTTTTGCTACCCGCTTCCAGTTTTGCCAAACACAGGAAGCGGGTATGGTATTCGCTTCTGCAGCTAATTTATCTTTACGAGCTTGCTTCACCAGACTCCCTCAATACCTCTAAATTTTCGTTCAGATATTTCTCCTTAATTTTAGCGCCTTTATTTATTGACCTATGCCTTCAAATGCAAACCGACAGTTTTTAGATTTTGAAAAACCCATTAAGGATTTAATTGATGAAATTGAGCGTTTAAAACATACATCGGAGCAAAAAAAAATAGACTATTCAGATACTATTGCTAAGTTGGAAGAGAAGATACTGGAGAAGAGAAGAGATATTACGCAAAATCTTACCAGTTGGCAGCGCGTGCAGTTAAGCCGCCATCCGGACCGCCCTTATACCATGAAATATATCGATAAGATGACCACCAACTTCGTGGAGCTGCACGGCGACCGCAATGTTCGGGATGACAAAGCAATGGTGGGTGGTTTTTGCATGCTGGAGGGAGAAACCGTTATGGTGATTGGCCAGCAAAAAGGCATTAACACAAAATTGCGCCAGTTGCGCAATTTCGGTATGGCCAATCCTGAGGGTTACCGCAAAGCCTTGCGGCTGATGAAACTGGCCGAGAAGTTCAACAAACCTATCATTACTTTAATAGATACACCTGGTGCCTACCCCGGTCTTGAAGCCGAAGAAAGAGGTCAGGGTGAAGCCATAGCCCGGAATATTTATGAAATGACACGCCTGAAAGTGCCGGTAATCTGTATCATCATTGGCGAAGGTGCTTCTGGTGGCGCTTTGGGCATCGGTGTCGGCGACAAGGTTTTTATGATGGAGAATACATGGTATACGGTAATTTCGCCGGAAAGTTGTAGTTCTATCTTATGGCGCACCTGGGAAAAGAAACAGGTTGCCGCCGAGCAACTGCGGCTGACAGCAGATAATATGCTCAGTTTTGGCTTGATAGATGGTATCATTCCTGAACCTGATGGCGGAGCGCATTGGGATTATAACCAGGCAGCCCAAATGCTGAAAGATTACATATTACCTGTTTTGCAGGAGCTAAAGCAGATTCCGGCCGAAGATCGTGTGAACCAGCGTATTGAGAAATTTAATAAGATGGGTTTCTGGGAAGAAGTAGACACCGCAACGCAGGGATAATCCCTCGAAACGGAACAGGGTGCTGATGAAAAATGCTGCCTCGAATAAATCGTAAATAGTAAATAGTAATTCGTAAATTTTTTATGTCTTTAAGAGCTTTATTGCGTGGAACCGGTGTTGCGTTGGTTACTCCATTTAAAAAAGATCAATCAGTTGACTACGATGCCTTACAAAAACTCGTAAACTTTGTTATAGATGGTGGTGTTCAATACATAGTTTCACTGGGCACTACCGGAGAAACGCCAGTTCTCTCCAAAGAAGAAAAGCTGGATATTTTCAATTGTACACACGAAGCTGTTGCTGGCCGGGTGCCGGTGGTAATTGGTGTTGGCGGCAACCACACACAGGGTGTGATCAAAGAAGTAGAATATTTTCCCCTGGAAAAAGCGGCCGCTATTTTATCAGCAAGTCCATATTATAATAAACCTTCGCAGGAAGGTATCTACCAGCACTACAAGGCCCTGGCGGCTGCCGCCCCAAAACCTGTTATTTTATACAATGTTCCTGGGCGCACCGGTTCTAATATTTCTGCTCAAACTACTTTGCGCCTCGCCAAAGAAGTAGAAAATATTGCAGGTATTAAAGAAGCCAGCGGCAACATGATCCAGTGTATGCACATTTTGAAGGACAAGCCAAAGGATTTCTTTGTAACCAGTGGTGATGATCATATCACATTACCATTGATCGCCTGTGGTATTGACGGCGTGATCAGTGTGGCAGCCAACTGTTTTCCTAAAGAATTTTGTGCAATGGTGCTGGAGGCTTTGATGGGTAATTTCGAGAAAGCACAATCATTACATTTCTCCCTGCTGGATGGCTTCGACCTGCTGTTTGCAGAAAATAACCCAGCCGGTGTAAAAGCATTTTTATACGAATTGGGCATAATTGACAACCAATTAAGACTGCCTTTGGTTCCGCTAAGTGAGAACATTCATATACAGGTAAAAAAGTTTTTGGCAGGTTTAAAGTAGTGCTGGTAAATATATCTCAAACGTTGTTCCTTTATTCAGTTCACTATGTGCCCTGATATGACCCTTG
>CBKWHA010000226.1:0-8637 GCA_966674115.1 uncultured Chitinophagaceae bacterium | reverse complement strand
GCAGGTTATCCAACAATTAAGACAGGAAAATCAGCGCATCAAAGGGATTAAGTTCCAGCGCAATTACGGCAAATCTGCAGCACTGAACGAAGGCTTCAAAGCTGCACAGGGTGAAGTCGTGATCACTATGGATGCCGATCTACAGGATAGTCCCGATGAAATTCCGGAACTCAGAAGCATGGTCGTAGATAAAGGATTTGACCTGGTTAGTGGCTGGAAAAAAGTGCGGTATGATAATACATTGACGAAAAATATCCCTTCTAAATTTTTTAATACCGTAACAAGGAAAGTTTCGCATATACACCTTCATGATTTTAATTGTGGTTTGAAAGCTTACAGAAAAAAAGTGGTGAAAAGCATAGAAGTATATGGTGAAATGCATCGCTACATTCCGGTCCTGGCCAAGTGGGCGGGATTTAAAAAAATAGGTGAAAAAATTGTGGAACACCGTGCTCGAAAATACGGCGTTACTAAATTTGGATGGGAACGGTTTGTAAATGGCTTTCTTGATATATTGTCCATCACTTTTGTTGGTAAATTCTCCAAGCGCCCCATGCATTTCTTTGGTTTATGGGGAACACTGTTTTTCGTCATAGGCTTTATAATAGCATTATACCTGATCATTGCTAAAATTATAGATGCTGAAACCTTCATCACTAACCGTCCGTCTTTCTATCTATCCCTAACAGCAATAATCATTGGTATGCAATTATTTTTGGCCGGCTTTATTTCAGAACTGATAGCCCGAAATGCCCCTGGTCGGAATGCTTATCTGATTGAGGAAAAAACTGGTTTTCAGGAAAAATGAAACGGATTCTTATAATAGGCCCTGCTTACCCGTTACGTGGGGGTATTGCTACCTTCAATCAGCGACTGGCAAAGCAATTTATTGAAGAAGGCTTTGAATGTGAAATCGTATCCTTCTCCCTGCAATATCCTTCCCTTCTATTTCCTGGCAAAACACAGTTCTCTAGCGAACCGCCTCCTAAAGAATTAACCATTCATTCATGGATAAACTCTGTTAATCCAGCCAATTGGCTGGCTGTAGGCAGAAAAATTAAACGTTGGAAGCCTGATGTTGTTTTAGTAAGATTCTGGCTCCCTTTCATGGGTCCTTCTCTGGGTACAATTTTGCGTCAGATAAAAAAGAACGCATATACCAGAGTTATTTGCCTGGCAGACAATGTGGTACCACATGAAAAACGTAAAGGAGATAAAGCCTTTACGACATACTTTATGAAAGCTTGTGATGCTTTCATTGTGATGAGCGAAAAAGTAATGAAGGACTTACGACAGTTCGAAAAGGATAAGCCTGCGCTATTAATTCCCCACCCGCTTTACGACAACTTTGGAGAAAAAATTTCTAAGGAAGCTGCCCGCGAATCTTTAGGCATAAAATCAGATGAGAAGATCATTATTTTCTTTGGTTTTATCCGTAAATACAAAGGCCTCGATTTACTGCTCCAGGCAATGGCAGACAAGCGTATCAGGCAAGAAAAGATCAGGCTATTAGTAGCCGGTGAGTTTTATGAGGATGAAAAACCTTACTGGCAATTGATTGAGGACAACAATTTATCAGATGCTGTAATGCTCAAGAATGATTTTATTCCTGATAGCGAAGTAAAGTATTATTTATGTGCTGCAGACTGCGTTGTACAACCATATCGAAATGCAACCCAAAGTGGAGTTACGCCTTTAGCTTACCATTTTGAAAAGCCAATGGTTGTAACCAATGTTGGTGGTTTGCCGGATCTTGTGCCCCATGAAAAAGTAGGGTTGGTTTGCGATCCGCATCCTCAAGCTATTGCAGACGCCATTTTGAAATTTTACCAGTTGGGCGAAGATTATTTTATTCCTCAATTGCGTGAAGAAAAGAAAAAATATGGATGGAGCCTAATGACAAAAGCTATTTTGCAAATGGCTGATAATCCATCTAATCATCAAACTATCTAAAGGCTTACTTAATCTGTGTTCATGGAAAGTATTAAAACAATTATTCAGGCATCTATTGACGTAAAGCAGCAATTGTTGCAAAATGAAGAACTGTTACGCAATATTGATTCTGTTGTGAAGGTGATGGTAGATGCTTTGCAAAAAGGTGGCCGCATATATTTTTGTGGCAATGGAGGCAGTGCCGCTGATGCCCAGCACCTGGCAGCAGAACTTTCGGGCAGATTTTACCTGGAAAGAAAAGCACTACCTGCAGAAGCACTCCATACAAACACTTCCTATCTTACAGCCGTTGCAAACGATTATGGCTATGATACGGTATATGCACGCCTGGTAGATGGCATATTAAATAATGGCGATATATTGGTTGGACTTTCCACTTCCGGCAATTCTGGCAATATTGTGAAAGCCTTTGAAGTTGCACGATCAAAAGGTGTAATTACTGTTGGCTTTACAGGCTGGAGCGGAGGCCTTATGAAGGGCCTGAGCGACTACTTATTTAACGTTCCTTCTACAGATACCCCTCGTATTCAGGAAAGCCATATTCTGATTGGTCATATTATCTGTCAAATGGTGGAAGAAGGTATGTCACGACCTAATAATTAGGATAACTTTTGAACTTTTTTGACCAATTTAGCGTTTGGCTTAAAAACGTTCTTGTGAAAAAAACCGTTCTCTTTATAATATCATTTTTTCTTTTTTGTAGTATTGTTTCAGCACAAAAGATAGGATCTGCAGATCTGAAACTTTTAACAAAAAAAGAAGACTCATTAAAAGCTTTAGCAAAAAACCTGATAGTAGATAGCTTAACTGCAGGCCGGATGCGCAATGACAGCCTTTTTGTGCGTACGCTGATCAGAAGCTTGCAGGTTAAGAATTCTTTCTATTATCCTTTTGACTCAGTTAAAGGGATTTCTAAAGTATATGCACCAGATAGCACATTCCGGATATTTAGCTGGTCTCTTTCATTCGATGATTATTATTCAAGGCAAAGAGGAGCCATTCAGTTTAAAACACCTGATGGTTCTTTAAAGCTAGTTCCTTTAAGGGATTTTTCTGAATTTACTGAGCATGCAGAGGATTCTGCCCGGACAAAAGATACATGGATAGGTGCTGTTTACTACAAGATCATAAAGACCCAGTACAACAATAAAGACTTTTATACACTCTTTGGGTTTGATAATTACAGTGTACGCAGCAATAAGAAATGGATAGAAGTAATGACCTTTAATGAAAGAAACCAGCCGGTATTTGGCGGACCTTTTTTCACATTTGAGAAAGACAGTACAAAACGACCTACGCAATATCGCTATAGCATCGAATACAAAAAAGAAGCGAGCACTTTTGTGAACTACGATGATGAGTTAAAACTCATTTTAGTTGACCACCTGATTTCTGAAACTGATGAACCCGACAAACCTTATACTTTCATCCCTGACGGAGATTATGAAGGCTTTGAATGGAAAGGAGGAAAATGGGTCCACATTGACAAGGTTTTTCATCAAAAACTGGAAGACGGCCAGGCGCCCATTCCAGACCCTATTTTCGATGAAAAAGGAAATCCTAATCAGGAAAAACTAATTCAGCAGAACAATAAAAACAAGAGCCGACAATAAGCTATCTTTGCACGCTAATTTCAGAAGTATTACATGAAAAATATCCGTAATTTCTGCATCATTGCCCATATTGACCATGGCAAAAGCACTTTGGCCGACCGTCTCCTACAAACCACCAATACCATTAGCGATCGCGAAATGATGGACCAGGTGCTTGATGATATGGACCTTGAACGCGAAAAAGGAATTACCATTAAGAGCCACGCCATTCAAATCAATCATACCCATAAAGGTGAAAATTATACCCTGAATCTTATTGACACCCCCGGTCACGTTGATTTCAGTTATGAAGTAAGCCGTGCCTTAGCTGCTTGCGAAGGTGCTTTACTGCTCGTTGATGCTACCCAGGGTATACAGGCTCAAACCATTTCCAATCTTTATCTGGCTATTGATAACGATTTGGAGATCATTCCCGTCATCAATAAAATTGATATGGACGGAGCAATGATTGAAGAAGTAAAGGACCAGATCATTGACCTGATTGGTTGCAAACCGGAAGATATTCTGTTGGCTAGTGGCCGTACCGGATTAGGCGTTGAAGCCATACTGGAAGCTATAGTAGAACGCATTCCTGCTCCAAAAGGCAATCCCGAAGCACCACTCCAGGCCCTCATCTTTGACAGTGTATTCAATAGCTTTCGAGGTATCATTGTATATTTTAGGATACTGAACGGCACGCTAAAAAAAGGTGATAAAGTAAAATTCGTCTCCACCGGCCAGGAATATGAGGCTGACGAAGTGGGTATTTTAAAATTAAAACCTGAACCCAAGCAGGAAGTTTCTACTGGAGATGTAGGCTACCTGATTACTGGTATTAAAAATGCAAAGGAGGTAAAGGTTGGTGATACCATTACATTAGCTTCTAACCCAAATCCCGAAATGATCAAGGGCTTTGAAGAAGTAAAGGCTATGGTGTTCGCTGGAATCTTCCCTGTCAATACAGACGAATTCGAAGAACTCAGGGAATGCATGGACAAGCTTCAGTTAAATGATGCGTCCCTTTCTTATGAATTGGAAACTTCCCAGGCATTAGGCTTTGGATTCCGTTGCGGCTTTTTGGGATTGCTGCACATGGAGATTATCCAGGAACGTCTGGAAAGGGAGTTTAACCAAACTGTTATCACTACCGTTCCCAACGTTAGCTTCATCGCTTATACCACAAAAGGCGAAAAGATAATTGTTAACAACCCAGCCGAAATGCCGGAAGCGGTAAAAACGGATCGTATTGAAGAGCCTTACATCAAAGCTCAAATCATTACAAAGCCGGAATACATCGGCAATATCATGACTTTGTGTCTGGGCAAACGTGGCATATTAATAAATCAGAGCTATCTCACACAAACACGTGTGGAATTGATCTTTGAAATGCCTTTGACCGAGATTGTATTTGATTTTTACGATAAATTGAAAAGCCAAACCCGTGGTTATGCTTCTTTTGACTACCATCCGATAGGCTACAGGGAAGCTGATATCGTTAAAATGGATATCCTGCTGAATGGCGATAAAGTGGATGCCCTGAGCGCCCTGATTCACCGCAGCCGTGCCCAGGATTTCGGCCGCAAGCTTTGCGAGAAACTAAAAGAATTGTTACCTCGTCAACAATTTCAGATTGCCATCCAGGCTGCTATCGGTGCAAAGGTGATCGCTCGCGAGAATATTTCAGCTATGCGTAAAGACGTAACTGCTAAATGTTATGGTGGTGATATCAGCCGTAAAAGAAAACTCCTGGAAAAGCAAAAGGAAGGCAAAAAACGCATGCGCCAGATTGGTAATGTAGAAGTACCCCAGGAGGCATTCCTTGCTGTATTGAAGCTCGAAGACTAGAAAATAAAAAATGTACTGATAAAAAATGGCTCCTTGAGTAGGAAATTTCCCACCCAAGGAGCCATTTTCAAATTATCTCATTTTCAAATTCCCTACCTGTGCTTCCCCACTCCCACCTGCTGACAATATTCCAACACCGGACAGGTAGAACAATGCGGTAATCGCCCCGTACAGATATGCTTACCAAAAGGCACCAGCAGCCGGTTGATTTCGATCCATTTTTCTTGCGGCACTTTCTCCTCCAGTACTTTCATGGTTTGTTCCGGTTGGGCAGTGTGTAGCCACCCCCAACGGTTGGTGATTCGATGAACATGGACGTCCACACTAATAGCTGCATGTTTACTGGATACACCTAAGGCAAGATTGGTACATTTGGGTCCAACCCCTTTTAATTCCGTAAGCAGATCAAAGTCCGCAGGCAAATTACCATGCCAACGCTCCTGGGCTGCTTTGGCAATGCCCAGAATGGTGTATGCTTTTTGCCCTGGAAAAGTACAGCCATACAAAAGATCTTCTAACTCTTTAGGAGAAAGCTGCAATATTTCCTTAGGAGTTCTGGCTACTTCAAATAATCTCAATGAAACAGGAATGGTCGTTTCATCAAGTGTCCGGATAGAAACAATACACGCAACCAATTGCTCAAACAGTGACGTATAACCTTGTTCATACAATTCAAACATAGCTGCTTTGGGAAAAGGGGCCACTGCCTTTTCTATCCGTTTTAATACAACAGATAAATTGAATGGAAGCTTCATGGAAGCTGTTTGACTTTGTTCCAGAATTACAGGTCCGGTTGCTCCATGGGCAGATCATCTTCAGATTCAATATCTTCATCCACTTTTTTTCCTTTGAATAATTCCTGCTGCTCTAAGCTGATGCTCTGGGTTGATTCCACGTCTTCTTCTTCACTTTGCAGCACCCTTTCATTGTTCGGAATTTGATTGGCTCCAGATGTTTCCTGGCTTTCCCCTTCTTGTCGCTTTTGAGTATCTTTCATAAGTAAAGTTTAAAATATCGCTATGATACGCACCTGATAATTTCATGCCAGAGAATAATCTTTATTTTATATTTTACAGCTAGGGATTGTAGTGATATGCTCAACTTTTAACCTGAACATAATGAAAACAAAGGAAGAGATTGTACGTAACTGGTTACCCCGGTACACAGGTGAACAATTGGAAAACTTTGGAAAGTATATTTTACTGACAAACTTTAGCAATTATGTAAACTTCTTTGCAATCTGGCATAATGTAGAGGTTATTGGTGTAAACAAGCCCATGCAATGCGCAACATGTAATGGCATAACCATTATTAACTTTGGTATGGGAAGCCCTAATGCTGCGACGGTAATGGATTTATTGACTGCAATTCATCCTGAAGCGGTATTATTCTTGGGGAAATGTGGGGGGTTAAAAAAACGCAATAAGCTAGGCGATTTGATACTGCCCATCGCGGCAATAAGAGGTGAAGGAACTTCCGACGATTATTTCCCGGCAGAAGTTCCTGCTTTACCTGCATTTGCATTGCAAAAAGCTATTTCAACAACCATCCGGGAATATGAAGTTGATTATTGGACAGGAACAGTTTATACAACCAACCGGCGCGTTTGGGAACACGATGATGAATTTAAAGAATACTTGCAAAAGATTAGGGCCTATGCTATTGATATGGAAACTGCTACGATATTTATGGTAGGTTTTGCAAATAGGATACCTACTGGCGCTTTGTTACTGGTAAGCGACCAACCTATGGTACCGGAAGGTGTAAAAACTGAAGAAAGTGATAAAAAGGTTTCAGAAGTTTATGTTGAAAGGCACCTTAAAATTGGCATCGACTCATTAAAACAATTAATTAACAACGGACAGACCGTAAGGCATTTAAGATTTTAATAGAAAGCAATGAAAACAATATTGATGATGTTCATAGTA
This sequence comes from uncultured Chitinophagaceae bacterium, assembly GCA_966674115.1. GTDB lineage: Bacteria > Bacteroidota > Bacteroidia > Chitinophagales > Chitinophagaceae > Flavisolibacter. Next base: position 1,319 of record CBKWHA010000226.1, on the reverse strand, counting down.
GCAATGATGGTATCAAACAAGAATTGCAATAAAAACAAAGCAAAAGATTGCTATAAAGGAAGACTGGAAATCAAAGGCATTTGTTCGAATTATACAATAAAATTGCTGGAAGGAAATCTTGATACATCGTTAATGGCTATCAACTGGACAGATGAACATACAGGCAAAGCATATACAAATGTTTTTGCATTGGGAAGCCCTTGTACATTCCCTGAAAACATCGGGGAAGGTGATGAGTTTTATTTTCAAATTGATACTGCTCAGCAAGATTGTAACGTGTGTATGGCTTATTATCCAACACCGAATAAGAAGCTGGCTATAAAAGTAGTTCCTCAGTGCAAGTAAATTATCAAATAAAATACCTGGCACTTGCATCCATTACTTCAAATACAAAACCTCTCAATAGATTTTACTACAGAGAAAGAAAACATTTCAGCAGTAAAGAATACCTCACTGCAAATTAACCGTGGTGAAATTATAGCATTGGTTGGAGAATCTGGTTCGGGAAAATCTGTTACAGCACTTTCCATATTACAGTTATTACCATCGCCTCCTGCAAATTATGCAACCGGGCAAATCCTTTTTTCTGAGTCCGGAGGTCCACCCATAGACCTCCTACATCTCCCCAATAAAAGGATCCAGCAGATCCGTGGTTCCAGGATCGCCATGATTTTCCAGGAGCCAATGACTTCCTTAAATCCGGTTATAAAATGCGGCAAGCAAATCATGGAGGCCCTTCTGAGACACAAAGGGATCTCCGGTATAGAGGCTAACAAGGAAACATTGGAATGGCTGTCTAGGGTTGGTCTTCCCCAACCTGAAAAACTATTCCATAAATATCCCCACCAGATAAGTGGCGGTCAAAAGCAAAGGGTCATGATTGCTATGGCCATGTGTTGCCATCCTGCACTGCTCATCTGCGATGAACCGACAACAGCCCTTGATGTAACCGTTCAGAAAACCATATTACAGTTAATAAAGCAATTGCAGTACGAACAAAATATGGGGGTTTTGTTTATCACGCATGATTTAGGTGTTGTTTCTGAAATTGCAGATCGTGTTGCCATTATGTATAAAGGAGGAATTTTGGAGCAAAACAGTACGGGAGAAGTTTTTCGTCGCCCAAAGCATCCCTATACAAAAGCATTGATAGCATGCCGGCCTGCCATGCACCCTAGAGGAGTGAGGTTGCCTGTTGTAGACGATTTTCTAAAGCCGGGTACTAATGCCCCTTCTTTCAGACAAACGGTTTCATCAGCCACTGATAAAACTGTAGAAAAAGAAGTACTGGTCAAAGTGGAAAACTTAAGCGTTCGCTT
>CBKWHA010000225.1:0-8687 GCA_966674115.1 uncultured Chitinophagaceae bacterium | reverse complement strand
CCGTATAACAAATCATCTTTACTTCATGTCCTTCCTGTTCGCACCAGGTAGCCACCACCTGGGGCATGATACTGGCCAGGTTGGCATACATGATCTTAGCCCACAGGGTGGTACTAGGTCCCTTGCTGACCAGATCAATCACACCGATTTTTAGCTTCGCCATGGTTACATTATTAGGTGATTCATCTATCTCTGATTGACATATTAAATAGTTTAAAAGAACTTTTTTAAAGAAGAGTTAGAGTTCTTTGCAAGGTTGGAATTTTAAATATATCATTTTTTAATGATTAAATAAAATTGATTACTGCAACAGTGCATCTGAAGAGCTTACATACGATAGTTTTAGCAAATTAAAATTCATTCTTACATACAACATTATTGAGCCACACAAATGCACAATTGGTGATGCGCTAAGTGATTCTTAATAGTTCGAAATCTGGGCCCCCATGCACGTCACCTTATCCAAGATGTAAACCATAGAATTTGATTGACTTTGAATGATCTTGATGTAATTTGATCAGAAGGTTCGGGAGATTCCAGAGCATAAAAAAGCCTTACAAGGCCCAGCAGAGAGAGGGAATAGAACATTTTCTCAAGTCCGCTGAAAAATAATATATTGTAAAAGCTCTTTCAGGCTTACTCATGAATGACTTAGGATTTTTACAAGCCTCAAAGCCGCAAGGATTCTATTCTGAACAAAAGTAGCAAAAGTTACATTTCTGTTTCTATCCTTCTTTATCGAGATTTACCTGCTCAATCGGTCTAATTGATTTTTGTACATTCGTGCTCCCTGATTAAGTGCTTAATGTTTCAAAAAATAGTTCACAAAAAGAGAACTATTAACCATTTGTCCTTAACTTTACATGAAAGTTCATTTAATTCGAAAAGAAACTATTGAAGATTTTGTACTTAAAAATGCCCGAAGCAGGACCTCTTTTGAAGAGTGGTTGGAAAAGTTAAGGTATGCAGACTGGGAAAAGCCTACGGACATACAAGTAACCTTCGGATCGGCTGATTTATTGGGTAAGGGTTCAAATAGGGTAATTTTTAATATTGCAGGCAATACTTATAGAATGATCTGTAAGTATGCTTTCGGAGAAAAGCAGGTTCATTTGTTTATATGTTGGATTGGGACACATACTAAATATGATGAACTGTGCGATGATGAAGAACAATATACTGTGAGTTTATATTAATTATTCAATTATGGACACTTTAAAATACAAGATTATTAAAAATAAAACCCAGTATAAGGAGTACTGTAACAAACTGGAGGAACTTGTTTTTTCTAGCTCGAAAACAAAAGCCATTAAAGACGAGATTGACTTACTTACGCTCTTAATTGAAAAGTGGGATATTGAACATAATACTTTTAACGAATTGAATCCTATTGAACTGCTTCAATCACTTATGAAAGACCATAACATGAAAGCCAAAGATCTGGCTGATTTACTAAAAGTGAGCAAAGGATATGTTTCAGACATTCTCCATTATAAAAAAGGATTGTCCAAGGAAGTGATCCGAAAACTGGCAGAATGGTTCAAAGTTTCCCAGGAAGCTTTTAATCGTCCCTATAAATTAAGAGTCCCAGAGAATGCACTCTTCAAAAATGCAAGTGTAATGAATACTAAAAAGAGGCTAGTCATAGCTTAATTTTTTTTATCCAATATCCAACAAATATGCCTTCTGAACTAACTGCTGACGATCTGTATATTGCGAGGCGCTTATTCCAATTGGAGATTCACAGGAGAAATGGACAAGATTTCGATTTTTTTTTGAAGACAATGCGTCTGAATAACCTAGAATTTGTTCAGGTTAAACATCAAAGACAGTATGGAGACAGAAAAAATGATGGTTTTATAAAATCAAGCTGCACCATAGTATTGTCTAACCTCCTGATAACTAGGATTTCCTTATATTGCTCCTGTTCACTTTTCAAGGCTTCATGACCATTTATGATGGAACAATGAAACGTTTTTAATTCTATTTTCTGAAGCGAATCTTTCGCTACCCTACCTACAAATACACCGGCAGAAATAATAGATATTTTAGAGGGCTGTATCTCTGGTACCAGTTGCCTAGCATGGCTAACAAAAGTATGCATACAACATTATTGAGCCACACAAATGCACAATTGGTGATGCGTTAAGTGATTCTTAATAGTTCGAAACCTGGGCCCCCATGCACGTCACCTTATCAAAGATGTAAACCATAGAATTTGATTGATTTTGAATGATCTTGATGTAATTTGATCAAAAGGTTCAGGAGATTCCAGGGTATAAAAAAGCCTTATAAGTATCTGATAATCAATAACTTATAAGGCCAAGCGGAGAGAGAATGGAACTTCTCTCCTACCCCGTTGTTACTCAATATGTTAGGAAGCCGTAAAAGTCCGGGTATCCGAGTTTTCACCCTCACTAATTCCTTCACTCAAACTTTCAAACAAATGTATATTTTTTCTTCATCAATGAAAGGAACTTGATCAGTAATTTAAATCACCAGGAATAAGATCTTATTGATTCCGTACATACAAAAAGCGGGAAATTAAATTGAAGCAAACACCTCTGTTGCCAGAGAGCAAAATGTTTTACAGGAAATTGCCATAGGAAATACTAGTTATTCATTTTTAACTTCCCACATTTAACTTATTTAATTGATCTCAAGGCTTTGTATCCACTTCTTTCCCGTACCAGTTTCTCCCGAAGCGTGATGAGATCTTTTAATTCTGTAATCAGTACAGCCGGCACTTTTCTGTAGTGCAGCCACCGCATTGACCCGCGGAAGAACACCAACAACGGTGTAAAATAAGTATCAAATCAATGGACTTGTAACTTGCGCTAAAATTGAACAGTTTTGAATCAGCTACTGATTCAAAACTGTTCAATGTAATCTGTTTATTTTACTAGATTTTTAAAAGCTGATCCAAAAATTAAATAACTGGTATTTCCAGCAATCGTGCCCTCATTTTGTCCCCAGAAAAAAGGCCAATCGTCGTAGTTTTCAAAGTGGTCGGGTTTTCTGAATAATAAACCGGGAGCAAGATTACCCGGAATAAAGGAGAAATCAGCCCTGTTATTGCCGTAAAAAACTGCTTTGGGACGTGTAGCACCCACCGTTGCCACCAACGAATAATTATGATACGGATGGCAACCAAACAGATAGTTGCTGGTCTTAAAAGCATGGCTGGCATCGATGATATCAGGGAAATATTTGCTGGCAAAGCAAATTGTGGTACCAAAGTTCACTACGTCTCCGCTACCTGCCCAGTTACCAAGGCCAATGGGTACTCCGTAGGGATTATCCTTTTCCAGTTTATTGATATACTCTTTGAACTTTACAACATAGGGCCGGAGCTTCTCTTTATAGGATATGTCCATATGCGGTATGGCATCTAATGCCGTCAGGAGAATGAAATTAACATTACGGTCAAGTGCAGGCCATAAAAGTTCCTGAAATTTATTGAGGTATTGTTGCTCACGCGTCGAGATATACAATTGGAGGTTGGTGGAAATATCTGAGCCGCCCCTCCTGCTTAAGGTATCTTTCGGCCGGTTGGCGAGTAATTCCGTTGCCTCTTTTAGCAGTCTTTTTGACTGTTGCAACGCTCTTGCCGAAAGATCGTCGTTATAACCCTTCAACGCCCGGCTTGCTGCGGCCAACATCGTTGCTGCACTGAGATCAAGGCCGGAGTTACGGCTTGTAAATGCCCACAAATCATCCTTCACTCCGCTTGATCGGCCGTCACTAGCTACTTCATAAGGACCAAGCTTCGGATTATAAGGTAGGCCGTCGGTTAATGAGGCTGCGTCGCCAAGGTGATGGTAATTGTCAAGTACAGAGTTGGAGAGCGTTTGTGTCATGTGGCCGACAATCTCTGCCTGAGCTACCAGGTTCAATGTTCCGTGCTCGATAAACTGCAATACATCCGGCGTTCCGTCGGGTCGGTGAAGATCAACATAACGCTGCTTCTGGTCAACAAAAGTCTGATCGCGTAAGGGTTTGAAATATTCCCATGTCCGGACGAAGTTTTGCACCACGCTAATGTTTGATCCAGTCTCGATATCAAAATCACCAGCGTCGAAAAAACCACCTATGTTTAATCCAGGGATCAATTCGAGTGCTTTATACTTGGTATCGGTTGTTGGTCCCTGATTGTGAAGATCGAAATGATCGGTGTTTGGTGGCGCCTGTCGATAACCTTCTTTAAAGGGCTCGCCGTGCCATACCCTGTAAGCCTCGTTCACGAACATATGATTCATGTGTATTGGAATCCATATATCGCTGGTAGCATCGGTGATCTTATCGTAAACGTTATTTTCTATTAAGAAATTATTTGTTTTAAGATTGCCATACTGGATATAGTATATACCAGGGGTTTTGACTGAAGTAAAATCGAATTTTACATAGTGATATTTGAAATAGTTGCCCCAGGGCACAATGTTGCTGCTGAATACTTCCGTAGCATTGCCGTCGTTGCCCACTTTATACAACGAGGCTTTTGCAAGTGGTTTGTCTTTCTTGTCCAGTTCAATGACAGAAACTTTTTGTTGGGAAGGGAGGTAGCCCACTTGTGAGAAACCGATATTCGGTTCTCTGATCCAGCCTTTAATAGCATTTGGTTCAACTGTCCAGGTCAAAACCTTGCCTGTTTTTCCTGCCGGAAGTAAACTGCGAACGACAAACCAGCCGTTTTGTGCCAGCACACGACCATCAAAAAGCATAAGATCGGCATCCTCTGAGTTAATTTTTACCAAACGTGAAGGTTCATCGGGTGCAAGAAGAAAGGTACGTCCTTTTTCAAGCGGGAGCGGATCAATAAATTTGCCGGTCCCCCTGTCGTCGTACGTTTTATACCCCTTGAACTGCTTTGGTTTTTCACTATTAGGCCTCGTAACGGTGTTACCTACTACATAGCGCGGAAATCGATTATAACGCCCATCCATTAAATAGGCCTTTCCCCAGTATTGCGAGGGTAGAAACTCAAGATTAAATCCGGCACTCCCTTCAAGCGCCTTGGGGACGGGTTTATCAAGGTAAACGGATATCTCAACACCTTTGCCCTTAGGGGTAACAACCACCCGTGAATCAAAATCGTATTCTTTATATCTTAATGTAGTCTCAATGGTTTTCGACGCTTGGTCTACTTTTCGGGTTGGTACGTCCGGCACAAGGTCCCACTGCTCCGGCGTATTGGAAAGTCTCACAGCACCACCTTGCGCTGTTCTGACGCCATGGTGAATCAATTCGATACCGGCGTTCTTCTCATCGTTAAAACCTCCTGTAAAAAGGTTATTATACACAAGAACATTGACGCCCTGCGTCTCGAAATACTCAAGATCATTGAGTTTCAAATCCTGACCCGAAGCATAATTGAATGCTCCTAGTAGGAGCACTACAACTGATAAAAATGGTAGTCTTTTCATGTTTATTAAAAATAACCCTCTATTGACACGTTTGCTAACGTGTAAAGTAAACCAAACAGTCTTGAGTACGATGACAAAAAATGATAAAAAAGTAGCACAAACGACGATTTATCCACTTTTGTGAATCGCCACTTTTGTACAGTGGCCAATTTCTCTTCTGCACCTTAATCTTTCTCCAAGCCACCATTTAAGAATCAATTTCTTACTTTTAAGTGTCTGTGGGGCAACGTGAAATTTTTGCTAACGGGCCGGGTGCATGTAAATTTTATAAAAGAAGTCGGCATCTTTCATCGTAAGATTGACAAGAATTATTTTGTTATATTGACCGCTAATGGTTTAGTATTGTCTTGTGCGGGATTAACAGTGTGATCACTTTCCGGACTTGGCCTTGAGAAAGCGGTTAACCTCCAGCCAGTGCATAAAAGCATCGAACCAGCGATTACTTGTTCTGTCGGGATTTCCAAGGCCAAAACCGTGGCCACCGTTCTGATAGAGGTGAAACTCGACAGGTATGCCCGCTTTGTACCAGGAATCAATCACACCGAACTGACCGCGGAAAAGAAAATCGTCGGAGGCGATAACATTGAACATGGGAGGAGCGTTCTTCGGCACCTCCACTGGGCCCATTCCGCCATATATCGGACCGATGAAAGCCAGTTTCATGGTCTTTGAGTGGAGTGTTGAATGCATCGTTAAACCGGCACCGGCCGAGAAGCCAATCATGCCTATTCTGCCAGTATCAACACCCCACTCTTTGGCGCGCTTGAGAATCATGGCGTAGGCGGCCTCGGCATCCTCTAACTGGTTAGACAGATCCATCTGTGGACGACTTGGTGGTGTTGCACTTTTCGAAGTGTCGGAAGACGCGGCAGGTGTCGGGCGGGGGCGATTCATCCAGGACTTAAAGTCATCAAGCGATTCCGGAGTCGGGTGAAGCCGATACTTGAGCACAAAGGCGGCAATTCCTTGCTCCGCAAGTGCCTTTGCGACATCCCAGCCCTCGTTACCCATCGAAAGCCACCTGAATCCACCGCCTGGTGCCACGATCACAGCCGTGCCATTCGCTTTGCCCGGTTTAGGCAGAAAGGGGGTGAGGGTGGCAGTGGAGATGTTCCGCGCCATAGGGTCACCCCACTGGAGGAACCAGGTCTCAGGGGCTGGCTGATTATCGACACCGCCAGTTCCTAACCGAATGGCATTCGGCTCTGCAGGGGGTTTGAGAGGATAGATGGTACCGTCCTGCGCCATTGCTGATACAGAGTAGAAAATTAAGGCGGCTAAAATGGACGTTTTAGCCAGGCTTTTAAATTTGTAAGTCATGAAGATGTGGTTAATAATTAAAAATGTGTCTTTCATAGAGCAGTCAACTGTTCATACATTACTTATGGACGTCACTATTATAGGCTTAAAATTCAAGGAAAGAATGCTAAAGGAATAGCACATTTATAGAAATTACTGGTTCAAATGTTCAAGTTTTGAGCAGAATTGATCAAGAAGGCTAATTAAGTGTTTCAATCATATTTAAGCAAACAATGAACATGCATATCTTGATCATGCTATAATTGTAGCAATTACGAAATATGTAAACAGTACATCTGATCACCTCTTGAAAAAACAAATGCATACACAGCCCTTTAGAAAGCATCAATAGCAGCACACCTCAGTTTATAATCCCTCTCTTAACTTCTAACCAATACTCTAAAGCTCACATCTTGTAAGATAAAGTAGGAAATTCCAGCAATCAACATTGCTAGTGCTCACTATTTCAATCCAAGATAAAGTACGGCAAGCCGATGCAAACATCTTCAGAACCTATAGGGTGTTTGCTATTGGATTCATTCCACAGCATACAACTGAACCTAGGAACAATCATTCACTTTTTTGGATGATCAAATGCTTCAGCGCCGGGTTGTTCAGCAACCGCTGCATCTCAGCGTAGATGATGTCTTGTATGTCCTGTTTCATCTGCAAATAATTGCGCTGCACCATAGTATTATCCAACTTCCGGAAGACAGGGAGTTCTTTATAATGCTCCTGTTCTCTTTTCAAAGCACCATGATCGTTGATGATGGAACAATGAAGGGCTTTTAATTCCAATTTCTGTAAAGGATCATCCGCCACCATGCCGACAAATTCTCCGGAAAAATGTGCTGAAATCTTTGACAGCGGTATGGCTGATTCCAGTTGTTTAGCATGACTCACAGAAGTATGCATACAACATTATTCCGCTACAGAAATGCACAGTAGATGGTGCTCTAAATGAGTATTAATATTTCGAAACTTGGGTACCCTAGCACGTCACCTTATCCAGGATTGAAACAATAGAATTTGATTGATTTTGAATAATCTTGATGTAATTTGGTGAAAAGGTTCAGGAGATTTCAAGGAATAAAAAAAGCCTTATAAGTATCTGATAATCAATAACTTATAAGGCCAGGCGGAGAGAGAGGGAATTGAACTTCTCTCCTATCCGACTGTCATTCAATATGTTAGAATCGCGTAAAAGTCTGGGTATCCGAATTTTCCCCCTCGCCTGTTCAAGAACTTAAACTTCAGAACAAATGTAATTCATTTACTATAATTTAATATTAACAATAATGCCAAAATACAACTCCATTATTCTTATGATACAATTTCCGAATCATCATAATTCGATTCTAAGCCCGTGTACAATATGGTTCTGAAATCATATTCTTCAGAAGTAATCAATCTTATTAAAGAATAATCTTATTGATGAGTGATAATGTTCAATAATGATGTGAGGACGTCAAATAACATCATTTTGCAACTTTTAAATGAGCGAAAAGCAGGGAAGCTCACATCTCTAATTTACTGCAATCACTAAACTCCTTCTCTTGCTTTTCCTTGCCATTGTATTCATGCTTATTGTTTATGCCACCAATCGCCTTACTGCTGATCCCGCCATGGTGAGTCCGAAAGGATAGTAATTACCATACCTTTTTTGATGCTATTCCCAAAACGTCCCAATCTGCCGGAGCAGCATTCAAAGAACTTTGTAACAGCACTAAAAATAGAAGATTTTTATTTTCAATTGAAAGAAGACAAAAATATAGAGGTCCTGCCCCAGGAGGAAAAAGACAAAGTCTATTACCTTCTTGACATGGCCATTACCTACAAAACCTAAAAGGCTTTCGCCCACTATACTAAAAAAAGCCACTCCTTACAGAGTGGCTTTATCATTCTTGCTTTGTAACCCAACGGTGAACTACCAATAAAAGTAATTGCAATAAATTAATATTGAAG
>CBKWHA010000224.1:0-8698 GCA_966674115.1 uncultured Chitinophagaceae bacterium | reverse complement strand
ATAAGCAGCAGGATAATAATAATGGAAAGTATTAACCAGGGCTCTTCCTTAAGACGCAGCTTTTCTCTAAAAGCTTTTTTCCTGGCTGTTTTCTTTTTTAAATCGTCGTTTAATTGATTTACAATAGATTGTAAACGCTGTTGGTCTTTTATATTTTGTAATCCTTCAAAAGCATCTGATTCAAATTCAGAATCCGTGATCTGTTTTTCAATTTCGTGTTGCTTTTCCGGTGTAAGTTTCCCTTGCAGGTACAACAACAGCGTTTCCTGATCTATGTTTGTGGAAAGATTGCTTAATATGTCTTTCAGGTTTTCCTGCATTATTTTGCCTTATTGGCTTTTAATTTCTTTTGGAGCAGTAGTTTAAGGTTGCGCTTGCCATTTTGGATATAACTCTTTACTTGTAAAAGCGAATAGCCTGTTTTATCACTGATTTGGGTATAGCTCGCCTTTTGAAGATAAAACAAAGTTACACAAACACGTTGCTCCTCGTTTATTTCGTGCAAAGCCTCTTCAAGAAAGTGAAAGGTAAGTTCATTTTCAGCCAATAGATCCTTATTTACATCCTCCTCTGCAACAATATGTTCCGACAATTCTTTCATCTCCTTTGATCCTTTTCCTCTTAGCCGCATAAGGCATTGATTTTTAGCCACCATATACAGCCAGGATTTAAAATATTCCACTCTGTATTTAGGCAACTCTGTCAATACTTTTAAAAAGATCTGTTGCACGCAATCTTTAGCCTCTTCTTCATTTTTAAGATATTTCATGCATAGACCCAATAAAAGCAGTGTATATCGCTCCAGCAATATACCGATCCATCTCTGGTTATTGTCCTGATAAAAAAAATCCAGTAACTGTGCATCTGCTATATGATCGGAGCGGCCGGCTTTCACAAATTGTGTGGTGGTTTTATATTTAGATGCAAGAAAGTCAATTTTTCATAAATCTTTTATCTGAAAAGATTCATAAAAGCCTTGTCCCATCCCAGCATCTTAAATGCAGTATAAAAAAGAACGAGTGCAAAGATCTTTTTTAATGCTTCCTGGTTTAATTTTAAAGCAATACTGCTACCGAAGTAACCACCGAGAACAAAACCGCAGGCTAAAATGGCAATTACTTTAATATCAATGGGCGTTCCCATTTTCTTACAATCAGAATAATAGGTAAGAAATGCAAGAATCACAACGGGGAGGGTCAACACACCAAGGGAACTACCCTGAGCCTGGTGTTGTGTATAGTTCATAAAATAAACAAGGGCTGGTACCAGAATAATACCACCTCCAACGCCAACAAGTCCGCTGAGGATACCCGCAGATAATCCGATTATAAGGAGTAATAGAATATAATAGGCGTTCATAAGTGAAGGTTAATGAGTGCAAATGCTCAATGAGCAGAACCTCTCTGAAGCCCATTGAGCATTCAAAGCCTGATTTAGTCTCCGTATTTCTCCTTGTATAAACCTATAGCGTCCTTTATTATACCAAATGCCTCTTCTTTAGATTGGAAGTTATCTATACGCACTTCCTTGTTTTCCAAAACTTTATATTCTTCAAAATAATGTTTAAGCTCATTAAAGAAATGACGCGGCAATTCGGTAATATTGGTAATGTGGTTTACAGAAGGATCATTTGTTGCAACCGCTATGATCTTATCATCCTCTTCACCACTGTCAATCATCTGCATATTACCGATAACGGTAGCTTCAACAAGACATAAAGGCTGAATGGTTTGAGAACACAATACCAAAATATCCAATGGGTCTCCGTCCAATCCAAGAGTTTGTGGAATAAAACCATAGTTTATAGGATAATGAAAAGAAGAATGAATTACCCTGTCCATAATCAGGAGGCCCGTTTCCTTATCAATTTCGTATTTGGTCCGGGAACCTTGCGGAATTTCAATTAACGCGTTTACTTTTTCTGGAGCGCCCTTTCCAAAGTGGGCACCATGCCAAGGATGTAAAACGGTAGTCGTTTTTCTCATTTGTTTACTTATTGTAATTTAATCGGTTGAATTTGCTCGTTTATTTCCTGTTGAAGATGGAAAAGAGTACTTTAGGTCTACCATCCACTGCCCATTCACCTGGACAACTTTCAGGGAATCTTCCTGTTTTTTAAAAGAATTGGAATAATGTACAATGCTTACACTATCATTTTGGGGAGCAACACTTAAGATATTTATAGAAGATGAACGGTAAGCATTTCTTGTTGCCAAATCCATGCGCTGCTTATAATAACGTTCTGCCTGATCGATAATCTGGTAATTTAGTGTATCATTAATAACCATAGTTTTCGCCCTGTCATACTTGCCATCCAGAGCGAGTCTTATAAAATTCCGGGCAGCATCCACATCATTTTCGGATGTTTGTGTTGTATCACTCCTGTCAGGGTTGTTTTTACAGGCATAAAAAAATTGCAGGAACAAAAAGCTAAGAATAAAAACGCTTCTCATTCCTGCAAAGTAAGGAAACAACATTCAATAATGAGGAATTATCTGCTAGTCTCTTCCCTTTTCACTAAATCTTGATCTTTTTTCCCGTTTTTCTGTTTCATCAATTTCTTGTTCTTTCTGGTATTCTTTGTCATAAGCCTTTAAGATAGCTTTTACCAATTTATGCCTTACAACATCTTCTTCATCCAATTCAATATGACCGATCCCATCAATGTTTTTCAATATACGATTGGCTTTAGCCAATCCGCTTTTTTGATGGCGGGGAAGATCCACTTGTGTAAGATCTCCTGTAATAATAGCTTTTGCGTTTGCACCAATACGGGTCAAAAACATCTTTATTTGAAGATCGGTAGCATTTTGCGCCTCATCTAGTATGATAAAACAATTGTCCAGGGTACGACCACGCATATAGGCCAATGGCGCTATTTCTATTGTCCGCGTACTCATATAATAGCCCAGTTTGTCTGCCGGGATCATATCATCCAAAGCATCATATAAGGGTCGCAGATAAGGATCGATCTTTTCCTTTAAATCACCTGGCAGGAAACCCAGGCTTTCTCCAGCTTCCACTGCTGGCCGGGTAAGAATGATCTTTTTTACTACCTTATTCTTTAAAGCTCTTACGGCCATTGCAACAGCCGTATAGGTTTTACCGGTACCTGCCGGACCAATAGCAAAAACGATATCGTTTTTTTCGGCGGCTTGTACAAGCCTTTTCTGATTGGCAGTACGGGCACGTACTGTTTTACCATTAGGTCCAAAGACAAGAATATCATTGGGGTTACGATCAATAAAGTTATCAACCGTTTCGGCATCGTCGCCGCCAAGAATTTGCTCGAAATAATTTTCGCTCATATGTCCATTACGTTCTAAATATTGAACGATCAGGTCGATCTTTTCTTTAGCGCCTTCCACCTGTTCAGGCGCTCCACTTAACTTCAGTTGAGTTCCCCGTGATAAGATTTTAAGGAGTGGGAACTTTTTCTTAAGAATGTCCAGCTTTCCATTATTTACACCAAAGAACTCTATAGGGTTTACGGTCTCCAGATTAATAATTGTTTCTCTCAATGCATAAAATTTAATTTACAAAATCCCGGATTAGGCCGGCATTACTGTCGCTTTGTTTGTAACACATTTATTACAAGTTAGCATTTTTCTTCGCTTGAAGCAATAAGTGATTATACACATAATGTGTATAAAAATTATACCAAAACCACTGGTGGAAGAACAGTCTTTTAGATCGTTGTAGCTTGCCAGGGAAGGCCTTCATTAGAAGGCTGTAAGCTCTAGTATTTCAAAATGCTAATTTCTGAATACATACTCATATGCGATCTTCCCTGTAAGCTGTTTTTGCTTGTTGTAGACCGCTTCCTTTGTTTTCAAACCATTGCTGTTATACTGGTATCGCCAGATTAGATAATCGGAACCATTTCCTGGAACCGTAATTTTTTGAATTACTTGATTGGTTGGCGAATACTCAAACATATACTCCGGTAATAAACGTTTCGCTCTTTTGTTAAAACGAACTATGTCAGTAAGTCTATTAATACTATCATAATAGTAATATACGGGCTCAGACTGTACACCTTTCCGAATGCTATGTTCTTCTGAAATATTTCCGGCTTCGTCAAATTTGAAACTAACGGTAGTTGTATCCTTACTGTCTTTTATCCGTAACATTCCTTTCACCTTATTATGCTCATATTGCCAAATGTGCTCTTCGGTTTGTGCAACTGATGAAGAAGTATCAGTAGAAGAACTTTTAACTGTACGTAATAACCCATCAGGGTTATAATCATAAATGGTTGTACTAACGCTTGTTTCACTGCTATCTATGGTTTTAACAACATTGCCATTGCCATCCATAAATGAAATCAATACAGAAGCATCAGAAACCCCCGAACGGGTTGCAGTTCTTAATACCTGTGTTGAGGGATCAAATACCTGTTCAACAAAAAAATCATCATTTTTAGTGTTCTCTGCATCAAAACTGTTGATTACAACCTTTGCAACCTTATTAAGTTTATAGTTTTTGATCAATTCAGCAGTTTCTTTAGTACCAATAATGTCTTTATAATAATACTGTGCCTGAACAAATGATCCTATAAACAGTAAAATAGTAATTGAAATTATTTTATTTAACATATTCATTTTCTTTCCAACAAACAGGTTTAACGGTCAAATTTAATCAAAGCTCATGGATGCTTTATAGACTAATAACAAATACAATGATTTTTTAAGATAAATTTGACGGAGCTCACCAACATAAAGTACATTTATTTCTTAAATGCCAAATATGTTAATAAATGAATAAAGAAAGTAATGAATTTGATCGGCTCGTAGCCATTATGGACGACCTGAGAGCTAAATGTCCCTGGGATAAAAAGCAAACGATTCAAAGTCTGCGGCAACAGACACTTGAAGAGACCTATGAGTTGGCAGATTCAATTACAGAAAACGATTGGAGCGCAATAAAGGAAGAACTGGGTGATTTGTTGCTACATATCGTTTTTTACGCAAAAATTGCTTCAGAAGAAAACAGGTTTACGATTGCTGATGTAATAAATGGCATTTGTGAAAAACTAATAGCCAGGCACCCACACATATATGGCGATGTTGAAGTTGAAAATGAAGAGGATGTAAAAAGAAATTGGGAAAATTTAAAGCTCAAAGAAGGAAAAAAGTCAGTACTTTCAGGAGTGCCCAAAACACTTCCGGCCCTGGTAAAAGCCATGCGACTTCAGGAAAAAGCAAAACAAGTAGGATTTGAATGGGAACACAAAGGGCAGGTATGGGAAAAAATTGAAGAAGAGGCCCACGAACTGCAGGAAGCCATTCAAATGAATAATCAACAAAAGGTGGAGGAAGAGTTTGGCGACCTGCTGTTTTCTATGGTGAACTTTGCACGTTTTTTGAATGTTGACGCCGAAAATGCACTGGAGCTGACCAATAAAAAATTCATCCACCGGTTTACAAAAATGGAGGAGCAGGCTTTGTCAAAAGGAAAAAATCTCAACAAAATGAGCCTGGAAGAAATGGATGCCATCTGGAATGAGATCAAACAACAGAAACGTTGAATCTTTCACATTTATATAAACACACGGTTTCTAAGCGTAACCTTCTTATTGCAGCAATAATTCTGTTATTGCTCTCATTGGTCTCCTCGTTTTATTTCCGGGTCAATCCTTCAATTAATTATGAGGAAAAAAAGCTGGAACAATACATTCACAAACAACAAAAGGATTTTAATGTATTACTAAAGGACACCATTTTACTTCGAAAGCTGGTTCAGGAAACAGAAACCTTGGATGAGTTAAAAGCTCTTACCAAAAAGAAATATGGTATTTTCTTGTATGCTGAAACACTTACTGGCCCTTCTTTATTTTTCTGGAATAACCAAAGCATCATTCCTCCTGAATATGCCTTAACGCTCCCGGATGGTGAACACTTTCAGCGCCTGTCTAATGGATACTACCTTGTTTTGAGAGAAAATCTGCGGTTTTCCGGGATGAGTAACAATATTCAGGCATTTGCTCTGATCCCGGTTTTATATCAATATGAATATAATACAGAATACCTGCTTACTCATTTTGCACATGATGAAGAAGCTATAAATAAGGTGGGCTTTTCAGAAAACAGGACACCCTATGTTATCCATTCTTTGAAAGGGAAGCCTCTATTTTACATTTCCCGCAAGCCCCATACGCCTATAATGGCCAATGATTCTTTAACATTAACATTAAGGCTTTTTGCCTTAATTCTTTTACTTCTTTTCCTGCATTTACAGGCTGAAACTATTGTTCATAAGAACGGGGTAATCAAAGGAGTTCTATTTTTGGCAGTTGTATTATTGAGTATTCGTTTGGTTTTATATCTGTTTCCATCAATTTTTTATTTCAGGCAATTTCAATTGTTTGATCCGCAGGTTTATAGTGCTAACTGGTTGAATCCTTCACTTGGCGACTTACTTTTCAATTCTATTGTTTTTTGCTGGATCGTTCTGTTTGCCTGGTATAAACTGGGACCTCAAATGAAATTATCAGGATCTTTGAGAGGTCGTTGGATTTTGCCTGTTGGTGTTTTGTGTGTTTCTTTACTGATCCTGTCTACATTTCTTCTGGCTAATATCGTGCGTAGCCTGGTTGCAGATTCCAGTATTTCATTTAATGTTACCTTGTTCTTTTCGCTGAATATTTTTACAGTTGTAGGTATTTTGGTATTGGCATTACTTTCACTTGCCTATTATTATTTTACACGGCTCCTTTTCCAGCTTATTCTTCCGGCTTTTGCAGCAAGACAATTCCTGATTTATTTCATTATTGCACTGGTTGGACTTCTATTTCTGACATTTCGTTCTGGCAATTCTGTAGTACTTTTTCAAATTCCTGTTTTATTATGGCTGGTTATTTACACGCTTTTATTAAGTCAGGAACAATTCATCATTAACCGTTTCAGGATAACCATTGCAGGGATGTTGTTTTGGATATTTGTCTTTTCTGTTTCACTTTCCGTAATTATATTAAGTGAAAATCAGAAAAAGGAATTAAAAACACAGAAAAACTTTGCAGAGAAACAACACGAATTGACCGACCCTTCTCAGGAACGTACATTAAGCATTGCTTTAAACTACCTTGATAATGAGTTCTTTTTACATAACTTTCACCGGTTTGCGAACCCAACCTCTAATAGTTACTTGCGTGACAGTATTATAAAGGAAAACATGTTTGCAGGTTACCGCAGAGCCTATACTACCAGGATCTTCGTTTATGATTCATCCTACCAGGGATTATACAATACAGATCCTGCTACTTTTTCCGAACTGAACAGCATTTTCACGATCAGAAGCAAACCAACTGGTATTCCGGACCTTTTTTATCATGAGCCATCCTTTGATAAGATAACTTACATTACCAAACGTATCATCCAGGATTCAACAGGATTATTAGGAATTGTCTTCATTGTTTCTTCTCCAATTAAATACGGATCTGAGACCTTAACACCTGAGCTATTCCGACAGGTAAATAAAAAGGATGTTGAAATGGATGCTTACCCTTATGCTATTTACAGCAATGGGGTCCTGATTTCTGCAGCAAGTAAATATCCTTTCCAAACTGTTCTTACCTATAAGGAGATTCCCAAAAAAGAATATGAATCGCGGGTGAACGGAGACTATGATGAACTCTGGTATAAAGCTACCAATAATAAAGTTGTAGTTATTGCCAAAAAACGCGATACTTTTTTAGAGAGCATAACATTGTTTTCTTACTTTTTTTGTGCGTTTTTGATTATGGTGGCAATACTTCAATTATTGGCTTTGTTGCTTCGTACTACTTATGAGTGGAATTTTTTTGAGGCCTTTTCTCAACTTAGCATACGCTCACAAGTTCACGGCACTGTAATCTTTATTAGTGTGCTTTCTTTTTTGATCATTGGAGTAGCAACTATATCTTTTTTCATTACCCGGTTCAACCGTAATAATATCGATAAGCTGAGCGAAACTTCAAGCATAATGGTAAACGAGATGCAAAGGCGAATCTCAGACCAAGACTCAAACAATAACATTACAAACATTTATGATTCTACATCAAAAGCAAACCTGAAGAAGCTGGTTGAAGAAGTCGCAAACATACATAATAGAGAAGTAAACGTTTATGATGTGCAGGGAAACCTGCAAATTTATTCCAATGCCGAAGTCTATCAAAGAGGTGTATTGAGCACTAAGATCCATCCGGTTGCCTATTACCATTTAAACAGGTTGCGCCAGGTACATTTTGTGCAGAAAGAATCTATGAGTTCGCTTGAGTATCTTAGCATTTATACACCTGTCCGCAATGAAAGCGGCCACGCCTATGCTTATCTGAATATCCCGTATTTTACTACAGGACAGGAACTGCAGCAGGAAATATCAAATTTCCTGGTAACGATAATAAATCTCAATGCTTTCATTTTTTTAATTGCTGGTGTTATAGCCCTCTTTATAACCAACAGAATCACTCGCTCATTTTCCGTTATTGGCAGTAAAATGCGTGAAATCAAACTGGGTAAGGACATCGAAGAAATAGTTTGGACCAAAAAAGATGAAATTGGAGAGCTGGTGAAGCAATACAATAAAATGGTGCACAAACTTGAAGAAAGTGCCGCAGCACTTGCGAAAAGTGAAAGGGAAGGAGCGTGGCGTGAAATGGCGAGGCAGGTAGCTCATGAGATAAAAAATCCTTTAACTCCCATGAAACTGAGTATCCAGT
>CBKWHA010000223.1:0-8754 GCA_966674115.1 uncultured Chitinophagaceae bacterium | reverse complement strand
AGAAAAGGATCCCTCAAAACTTCCATGGAAAAACTTGAACATAGATGTCGTGATAGAAAGCACCGGATTGTTCACTAAAAAAGAGGATGCTGAAAAACATATTCACGCTGGAGCGAAAACCGTGGTCATATCAGCCCCAACTAAAAGCAAGGACACACCAACGGTGGTACATGGCGTTAATAATGCGGATGGTAAAACATCTATTTTTTCCTGTGCAAGCTGCACTACAAATAGTATTGGTCCTATCATGGAGATTATAGATAGAAGAATTGGAATAAAGAAGGCAATCCTAAATACGGCACACGCCTATACTGCCTCCCAAACGCTTGTAGATGCTCCTTCAAAGAGAGAACCAAGAATGGGGCGTGGTGCGGCGGTAAATTTAGTTCCTTCCTCGACAGGGGCAGCCATTGCAGCCACTAAGGCGCTTCCACAATTAGAGGGTAAATTTGACGGGATCTCTATACGAACGCCAGTACCCGTAGGCTCTATTTCAGATATTACTTTTTTAGCTGCAAGGAATACTTCGGCCGAAGAAATCAATGATATCTTATTACAAGAATCAAAGACAGAGAGATACCAATTTGTATTATTAGTTTCAGATGAGCCGTTGGTTTCTTCTGATATAGTTCAAAGTTCTTATGCTTCCATTGTAGATATGGGAATGACCCGAGTTGTCGACGGCGATTTAGTAAAAATAATGGCATGGTCTGATAATGAATGGGGATTTACCAATCAAATGATTCGGCAGATTCAGGAGCTATAAAGAAAGGTCTTTCGACATTATAAAATTGGAGGATCATTAAATCAATTACATTTAAAAGTGTTTAATGAAATATGCAATAAAATTTATAGTACATTATGAAGGACGAATCTACTTTTTAGAAAGTAATAATAGCGAGTATAGAAATTTGATGAGTTTACTAAAAGATAAGATATGCCCGGATGATTTTGGTCAGTGCGGAGGTCTGGGAAGATGTGGCACCTGTTTGGTAAAAATTTCCAGAGGGTCAAGTGATTCTGTAATGTTTTATAGAAATGAACACGAAACAATTAGGAAAATAGGTATTGTGGATCCAGAAATAAGATTATCCTGCCAAATTCATGTAAATGAAGATCTGAAAAACATAGTTGTGCAACTCCTTGACCATAATTGAACACAACAATTCTTGATCTTATAAAATTATTTTGCGTCCTAATTTGTGGCAAACTGTCTGAGTATATAAGACACCAGCAAATCTTCTAATCAGTTCCCAATTTCTCTTTAATCTGCTCCTAAGACTGGTGATGTACATTACTATGCTTTCAAAACCGTTTGGCTTTTGAAATCATTGCAGCAGGCGCTTAATACTCAAATGAAGGAAGCCTCAGCATTTCAAATTTATCTTTCATACGCAGCATGGGCATCAAACAAAGGCTATGGAGGTATTGCAAATTTTCAGTTCAGACATGCAAACAAATTACGTAATCATATGATGAAAATTTTAGAATATATATTGGAAAGAGGTGCTAAAGTAAAAGTTGAAGCTATACCTTCTCCTCCTGAAGATTCAATAAGTATCCAAAATTGCTTTGAGCAAATATTTGAGCATGAGGTTGATAATACCAAAGGGATTTATAAACTGGTAAAAATGAGTTTTGTTGAAGAAGATTGGGCCACCTGGCATTTTATGCAATGGTTTGTTAAGGAACAAACTGAAGAAGAAACATTGGCTTTAAATCTGCTGAATAAAATTAAAAATGCAGGAGGAACAAATGCTGGCGCTGAAGCCATATACGTGCTTGATAGAGATTTGCAAACTAAATCTGATGATGCGGTATTAGCGGAAGATAAAGCGGCAGCGAATCCATGATTTATAAGTTCTCAGTATTTATTTACCCGAAAGAAAAAAATTCAAAACGGTTTAAACCAGGGAGGATAAAATGAAAATCAAGATCAAAAGAGTATATGAAGAACCTGCTCAAGATGATGGCATGCGTATTCTGGTGGATAGACTTTGGCCAAGGGGCCTGACAAAACAAAAAGTCAAAATTGATTTATGGTTGAAAGATATTGCTCCCAGCACAGAACTCCGGAAATGGTTTGGCCATGATCCTGAAAAGTGGAAAGAATTCAAGAAACGATATAATGAGGAACTCAAAAAGAACACAAACCAAATTGAAATTTTGGAAAAGCAGCTAAAGAAAGGAACCGTTACATTGGTTTATGGTGCAAAAGATGAGGAACACAATGAGGCACTAATTCTTAAAGAATTGTTTAGCCGTTAATGAGTGAAATTGATAAAACTTAAATGGTCTACAATGAAAAAAGTGTTAATTGCATTGGACTACAATCCGACGGCACAAAAAATTGCAGAAACAGGCTATGGTTTAGCTAAAGCAATGAATGCCCAAACGATTTTGCTGCACGTAATTTCCGATCCGATTTACTACTCTTCTCTCAACTATTCTCCCATAATGGGATTTGACAGTTTTAGCAATGTGGTTGAAACAGATACTGCCGAAAAATTAACAAAAACAGCTCAAAATTATCTCGATAAATCAAAACAATATTTGGGCGATCAAAGGATTCAAACGGTTGTAAGAAAAGGTGTATTTGGAGAAACTATTTTAAACACCGCAATAGAATTAAAAGTGGATATAATTGTTATGGGTACGCACAGCAGACGCGGGTTAGAGAAAATATTGGTAGGAAGTGTAGCGGAAAATGTTTTGCACCACAGTTTGATACCGCTATTTATTATTCCAACTAAAACTCTTAAAGGAAACCAATAATAAAAATTACTGAAATATTTAAATCATGCCTAAAGATGTTTATCAAATAAAAAAATTATTAAGCACTAAAAATGGCACATTCACCTATTATAGTCTAGCGGAGCTGGAAAAGCTGGGACATGGTATCGGCAAACTCCCTTTTTCTATTCGCATTTTATTAGAAAATGCCCTGCGCAATTTTGATGATTTCACAATAACCAAAGAAAACCTAGAAACTATTCTTAATTGGAAACCTGAAGGCTCAAAAAAGGATATACCCTTTAAGCCAGCACGTGTGCTTATGCAGGATTTCACCGGTGTCCCAGCAGTCGTGGATATTGCTTCGCTTCGTGCGGAGGTAGCGAGAAAAGGAAAAAATCCAAGTGAAATCAATCCATTGATACCTGTTGATCTTATTATTGATCATTCTGTGCAGGTTGATTATTTCGGAACACAATATGCCTACTCACGCAATATGGATGAGGAGTATAAGCGTAATAAGGAACGTTATCAATTCCTCAAATGGGCACAAAAATCTTTCACCAATTTTAATGTGGTTCCTCCGGGAATGGGTATATGCCACCAGGTTAACTTGGAATACCTTTCAAAGGGAGTCATTGAGCGCAACGGAGAAGTGTTTCCTGATACTCTGGTCGGTACAGACAGCCATACACCTATGGTAAACGGAATTGGTGTGGTGGCATGGGGTGTTGGTGGCATAGAAGCTGAAGCCGCTATTTTAGGACAACCTATCTTTTTTATAATGCCTGAAGTAATAGGATTAAAACTTACGGGCAAACTTCCATTGGGTTCTACAGCAACAGATTTGGTACTGACTATTGCTGAAATCTTAAGAAAATATGGAGTAGTTGGAAAATTCGTAGAAGTTTTTGGTCCAGGCCTCGATAATCTTTCTGTTCCCGACAGGGCGACAATTGGTAATATGTCTCCCGAATTTGGTTGCACCATAACCTATTTCCCGATTGATGAGAAGACTTTGGAATACATGCGCAAAAGCAATCGCTCTGAAGAACAGGTGAAATTGGTAGAAGACTATTGCAAAACTAATATGCTATGGCGAACCGGCGCAGAGGAAATTAACTATACCGATATTGTAACCTTAGATATTTCGTCAATAGAACCTACGGTGGCCGGGCCTAAGCGTCCACAGGATAAAATTCTTTTGAAGAATTTTAAAACAAAATTCATAGACCTGTTAGACCAGTCTTTTGGACGAAAATATATGCAACAGCAGGAACAATTAACCCGATGGTTTACCGAAGGTGGCAGCCAGCCTGTTCAGCCTCCATTGCCAATGCCACCTGAAACTAAGATTGAAGAAAAAGTTATAGATGGGATGAAGACGGTTTGGATAACGGTTGGGCAGGAAAAATTTATGTTATCGGATGGAGCTGTTGTTATAGCTGCGATCACCTCGTGTACAAATACTTCAAATCCATTTGTTATGATTGGTGCTGGTTTGGTAGCCAGGAAGGCCCGTGAGCATGGACTGGATATAAAACCCTGGGTGAAACCTTCTTTGGCCCCCGGTTCTAAAGTAGTTACTGATTACCTTGAAATGGCAGACCTGCTCGATGATCTGGAAGCCTTACAGTTTCACCTAGTGGGATTTGGCTGCACATCCTGTATTGGTAACTCCGGGCCATTGCCACCTTACATTGCTAGGGCAGTTGAAGAACATAATCTGGTTGTAGCTTCCGTACTTTCCGGTAACCGCAACTTTGAAGCGAGGATCCATCCACAGGTAAAAATGAATTTTCTGATGTCACCGATGCTGGTAATAGCCTATGCCATTGCCGGCAGGGTTGACATAGATCTGATCAACGATCCGATAAGTTTCGATCCTAATCAGCAGCCTGTTTATTTGAAAGATATCTGGCCAACGGATGATGAAATTTACGCAGTGATGAATGAAGTGCTCTCACCTGAACATTTTGCAGGGAATTATGGAGAAATATTTGAAGGTAATGAGATATGGAAAAATCTCATAGTTCCTGATGATAGTTTATATCCTTGGGAAAAAACATCTACCTATATAAAAGAAGCCCCATTCTTTTATAACATTCCTGATGATGCAACGCCATTAAATGATATTTATAATGCCCGGGCTTTATTGGTATTGGGCAATAGCATTACAACTGATCATATTTCTCCTGCCGGCCAGTTTAATGAATTGTCAACAGCAGGTGAATATTTGATTAGTCATGGTGTTGAAAAAGTGAATTTTAATTCTTACGGTTCGCGAAGAGGAAATGATGAAGTAATGGTTAGGGGCACATTTGCCAATGTGCGCATTAAAAATAAGCTGGCGCAAAAAGAAGGTGGCTATACAAGGCATTTTCCTTCCGGTCAGGAAATGTCTGTTTATGATGCTTCGATGAAGTACAAGCAGGATCAAACACCATTGATAGTATTGGCAGGTAAAGAATATGGCAGCGGTTCATCAAGAGACTGGGCTGCGAAGGGCACATTCCTTTTAGGTATTAAAGCAATACTGGCGGAGAGTTATGAGCGGATACACCGGAGCAATTTAATAGGTATGGGGGTATTACCGCTTCAATATAAAGAAGGAGATACTGCGGAAAAATTAGGACTTACAGGTAATGAGCTATTTATAATCACAGGCATTGCCGAAGATATAAAGCCTTTGAAATTTTTGGAGGTTATTGCCAAAAAAGATGATGGAAGTGAAATTAAATTCCAGGCAATTGCCCGTATGGATTCAAAAATTGAGATCGAGTATTTTCGAAACGGAGGAATATTACAATATGTATTAAGACAATTTCTAAAAAAGGCAAATTAATTCATAAATAAATTATACAAATGAACTGTAATCATCTTTATCCCGAAGCCACAAAGGAAATTTCTGAAAAGAGAACCAGTCTAGCTCCTGAAGTTACAGCAGCTTTCAGAAATTTTAGCAAGGCAGTTTTTAAAGAAGGTACACTACCTGAAAAAACAAAACAACTTATTGCTGTGGCAGTAGCACATGTAACACAATGCCCTTATTGCATACACGGTCATACTGCACAGGCAATGCGAAAAGGAGCAAGCGAGCAGGAAATTATGGAGGCGATTTGGGTTGCTGCGGAAATGCGTGCCGGTGGTTCTTATGCACATGCTGCATTGGCTATAGAAGAGATGGAATTGGCTAAACCTCAACCATAATTTTATTAAAGTTCTCTTCTTTTAAAGAAGAAAACACAGAAAGCTTATGGACATAAAGAATTAATAAAATTGGCTTAAAAACTGGCGGAAATGGATAACAAAAAACAATTAGGCAACTCAGATTTATTGGTATCATCGTTAACTTTTGGCGGCAACGTTTTTGGATGGACCCTCAATGAACAAGAATCTTTTAAGATATTGGATAACTTTATTGGCGCAGGATATAATTTTATTGATACGGCTGACACTTATTCAAAATGGGTATTCGGAAATAAAGGTGGTGAATCCGAAACCATCATTGGAAATTGGCTAACAAAAAATAGCAAAAGGACAGAGGTAATTATCGCTACAAAAGTTGGCGGCGACATGGGAGGTTATAAAAAGGATTTAAGTGCCAAACACATTAAAGAAGCTGTTGAGGCTTCATTAAAAAGATTGCGAACAGATTACATTGATCTTTACCAATCGCATTATGATGATGCAGAAACCCCTGTTTCGGAAACGATGACTGCATTCAATGAATTGATCAAAGATGGTAAAGTGCGCTACATCGGTGCTTCCAATCTCAGCGCCGAAAGAATAAAAGAATCAAATGATTTTGCTCGGAAAAATAATATAGCGGGCTATATAAGTCTGCAGCCATTATACAATTTATACGACAGACAAAAATTTGAAAATGAGTATTTGAAATTGGTTCAGAATGAGTCATTAGCGGTTCTTCCTTACTATTCCCTGGCAAGTGGTTTTCTTACCGGTAAATACAGAAGTGAATCAGATTTAAACAAAAGCAAACGTGGTAAAGGAATAAAGAAATATCTGGACGAAAGAGGATTGAGAATATTAGCGGCCATGGATGAAGTTGCAGAAGAAAAAAATGCTCAACTGTCACAAATAGCGATTGCGTGGCTGCTTCATAAACCAATTATTACTTCTGCTATTGCCAGTGCGACCAACAAAGAACAATTAAAAGAATTAATACAGGCAACAACTTTAAAATTGACTGATAGCCAAATAGGTAAATTAGATGGTGCAAGCGCTTTGTAAATTAAACTTCACACCACTTGCAAGAACTGTAAATGGCGGGTTGAATGATAATTGGAAATAAGCTAGAGATGGATCACGTCTTCGATTTCACATTTAGAAGATACGTTCCAAAATTAAAGATTAACACCGGATGCCTTATTTTTCTTCAATTTAAAATGAATCCTTTCTTGAATAACATACAGAGCTGTAAAGTTTGTATAGAACACTTACCATTAGGTTGCAGTCGTTAAAAATCTTCATAAGACTGCAGTGGCACGCTTAATTTAAACAAACGAAAATGAAAACCATACTCATATTTGTCTCAACGCTTGATGGTAAAGTAACAAAATGGGGAGACTCTCACATCAAGTTGTGGTCATCTCATCAGGATCAGGATTATTATAAAAAAGTATGGAATGAATCACAACTCATCATTATGGGAAGTAGCACATTTAATGCTGAGCCATTCAACCCTTCCTTAAATCACCTACTTGTAATTATGACGCGACATCCTGATAAATATAAACGTTTAGAAATTTTAGGACAGATTGAATTTACAAACGAATCACCTTTTGAGTTGACTGCCCGCTTGAAAAGAAAGGGTCATAAACAAATGCTGGTAGTTGGAGGACCGCAGGTTGCTACGTCTTTTTTAAAAGAACAATTAATAGATGAATTATGGTTGACGTTTGAACCCAAGATATTTGGAATGGGAGGCAATTTTGCAACAAATGAAAATCTGGACATTAATTTACGATTAATACACTGTGAAAAAGTAAATGAACAAGGAACATTAATTACCAAATATGCAGTGTTGAAAAAATGAATTCTTGTAAAAAATACTTTTTATTTGAAATTACTCTAAACTATTAGAGTTAAGGTTCAAAATATAAATATAAGCCGGATATTATTACTGAAGGACAATAACGAATGAAGGAAATTTATTCCCACATTAAGAACAAATTGAAAAGGGATCCATACTTATCCGAAAGACAATGGGCTACCATTTGGAAAGATTCGAGTGCGGACCGCGATGCATGGAACTATATTACAGATGATATTTCCCGTTCGAATACCTGGATAACTTTTCAGTTTACCTGAGTGATGAAGATATAAATCTGCTTTGACATGGAGGTTGGGTTACTGGTTTTGCTAGTGCAGAAAGACATTTGGGCAGGTTGAAAAAAAAATTAATCAATTAGAACCAATAAACTTATCATATTATGAAACACAAGAAAGTAAGAAGCATCCAGGCTCTCGGTCAGAGTATCTGGCTTGATTTTTTTGACCGGAAAATAATGAATTCTGGAGAACTAAAAAATCTGATTGAGATCGATGGCGTCAATGGAGTCACGTCCAATCCTTCAATTTTTGAAAAAGCCATCAGTAGTAGTTCAGATTACGATGAAGACATTGCGACACTTTCCCAGCAAAAAAGTAATATCGAAGAGGTATTTTTGGATCTTGAAGTTAAAGATATTAAACGTGCTGCCGATTTTTTCAAACCGATCTATGAGCGAACCAATGGCATGGATGGTTTTGTAAGCCTCGAAGTTTCGCCTCGTCTTGCCTATGATACCGATGGAACAATTAAGCAGGCAAGAGAATTATGGAAAGCTGTGGATCGCAAAAATGTAATGATTAAAATCCCCAGTACAGCAGAAGGTTTACCAGCGATTCGAAAGTGTACCAGCGAAGGAATCAATATTAATATTACGCTGCTATTTGGCTTGCCACGATACAAGGAAGTTACTGATGCTTATATTTCCGGCTTGGAAGACCGAGTCA
>CBKWHA010000222.1:0-8832 GCA_966674115.1 uncultured Chitinophagaceae bacterium | reverse complement strand
TATGAAAAATTAAGGCGTAATTATTAGGTTTTTAAAAAAATACCTATATTCGACATCTGTTAACGAAATGTAAAGGCGACATTTTTTATTGAACTAGTGATTATCTATGGCCCAATAGATAATGTAGTGCCCAATTATTAACGATTAATAGTTTAGGTTTAAACAACTAAATATGATGATTACCTCTATGATTGCTCCTCTTATAACCTAGGATTTACATTTAGTTATTTAATCTGTTACACCCCTTACACCTACAAATCAAGCTTTTTTAATTAGCACTAAAATATAGCAAAGTCTATAATAGTCCTTGCAATGCACTTATTTTTTAACCTTAAATAACAGTTTTTAACCTTTAATGACAACGTATGAGCGGATATCCAACGAGTTGAAGTTTGTGTGTTTGTTCAAGGAGTTCAGGAAGAAGGCTGTTCCTTGAAAAGTAAGGGTAATATAAATTTCTGATCAATCATTTTATAAGCATTGTCAGCCATATGGATTATAAAGTATTTGATGACGAGGTACTGGTAAAATTGCTCAAAGCAGGCGATGGAGCTGCTTTGGAAGAAATCTATAACCGGTATAGTGAAAATATTTTCTTCGCCGCCTTAAAAAAGGTACGCTCTAAGGAAGTAGCAGAAGAACTGGTCCAGAACCTGTTCATCAGCCTTTGGGCCAAAAGGGAGCATTTAAATATACAGCGGCTGGAACCTTATCTCCAATCAGCCATCCGATATCAGGTCATTGACTATATAAAATCCAAAATCATTCATGAGCGGTATTATCAATTTGCCAAAGAACAATTGGATGTTGATGAGAATTCTTCTGAATCGAGACTATTGTTACAGGAGCTTACTGTTGCTATTGATAATACAATAAAAAAACTACCACAAAAAACGCAGGAAATATTTCGCTTAAGCCGCTATGAAAACCGCTCTGCTAAAGAAATTGCACAATTCATGAATCTTTCCGAAAAGGCAGTTCAATATCATGTAACCCAGTCACTTAAATTCATGCGTTTGCATCTGAAGGATTTTATCTTTATGGTGTTGCTGCTTTTCCTTTTTTTATAAATTTTTTTTCAAACCGTTTAGGGTAGTCGGTTAATTAATCGACTTATTGTTAATAGCCCCGTATGTCGGAGGCGAATCCAAATATTTTTCCATGAACCGAAAGGCTTTTTATCATTTGCTTCAACGGTATTTAGAGGGCGATTGTACAGAGGAAGAAAAAAAGTTAGTGGAATGTTGGTATGAATTACTTGATGATGGACATGAACCTGATGTGCCTGCAGAAGAAGTAAAAGGGATTATGAAGCGGTTGTGGCCAAAAATTAAAGATCAGACCGAGCCACCGCGCATCATCGCCAAGATCCCGACCCATACCAGCGTGATACCTATATGGGGCCGCTGGCTTAGTGTTGCTGCAATTTTAGTTGGTGTTGCTATCAGTATTTTCTGGTTTTCTGAAACAAAAAATAACAATCAAATATTTAAACAGGGAAAATCGATTGCCAATCTCATTAAAGCGGAAAACAATAAAGCAACGAATGATACTGTGTACCTGGCGGATAATAGCGTGGTAGTTTTGGAGCCAAATGCCAAATTATATTACCCTCATAGCTTTAATAGTGTAAAAAGGGAAGTGTACCTGGAAGGGAATGCTTTTTTCCAAGTGACAAAAAATCCAAAATGCCCATTCTATGTATACAGTAATAATATAGTTACGCAGGTATTGGGTACCAGCTTCTTTATTAAAAATAATCCGGCAACTAATGAAGTTGAGGTATCTGTACGTACAGGGAAAGTAGCGGTATACGCAGATGAACAGGAGATTACAAGAATTAGGAGAGATGAAGATTCAAATGGCGTAATCTTAAAGCCAAACCAAAAAGTAATATATAACAGGGAGGATCATTATTTCAGAACCACTCTTGTAGATGCACCGCTGCCTCTTTTGTCGGTTGATCAATCAGATGATAAAATAACGGAACTGGATTTTGTTTTTGAAGAAACACCTCTATCAAAAGTATTATCTAACCTGGAAGACGCATACCATATAGAAATTGTTATGGAAAACGGAGGTCTGGTAAATTGTCTTTTTTCCGGTGATATTAAAGGCCAGAACTTATACGATCAGCTTGAAATTATTTGTCAATCGGTACAAGCCTCTTATGAAATACGAGGCACCAAAATCCTATTAAAGGGAACAGGTTGCGATTAACTATTTTTTAATAACTAAAATAATTGCCAAATGAGATTGAAAACATTTATCACATAGTCACCCACAAAAAATAAAGCTGACAATGCCCCACATTGCCAGCTTTTAGAACCTGAGTACAGGTTATTATTGTACGCCATATTTAGTCAAACGAACAATAACGATCAAATTTATGAAAAAACAACTACTTGTTGCTTTAACCGCTTTTGCAATGAGAATCGTGTTCTTACAATTATTTCTAGTTCTTTTTTTTACGTCTTTTGCCTATGATCATCGCGCAGATGCACAAGGCATTCTTGACAAAGTAGTATCGATATCCGTTAACGAAGTACAGTTAAAGGATGTTTTTTCTACTTTAAAAAATCAGACAGGGGCAAAGTTTGTGTTTAGCTCAAAAACCATTCAGGGCGATTTGAAGGTTTCCATTAAAGCCAAAGAAAAAAAGTTGAATGAGGTGCTTGAGAAACTATTTACCCCACTTGGTATTGGTTACAAGCTCATAAAAGACCGTATCGTTTTATACCAGTTGAAACCGGTATCTTATTCGGAGTCGGCTACAGGCGCCGATTTAGATATAAATGTACAATCCATTGACAAGGTTGTTAAAGGACAAATAACAGATGACAAAGGTGCTCCTTTGTCAGGTGTTACTGTACTGGTGAAAGGATCAAATAAAGGAACAAAGACCGATGCCAATGGTTTTTTTACCATTAGTGTACCAGAAGGGCAAACAGTTTTGGTTATTTCTTCTGTTGGATTTCAAACACAGGAAATAGATGTTTCAGAAAAAACTACGGCAAATATTGCTCTTGTTCCTGTATTGGGGCAATTAACTGATGTTGTTGTAGTGGGTTATGCTACACAAAAGAAGGTAACTGTCACAGGGTCTGTAGCGCAGGTGAAAGGTGCTGAACTGGAAAAATCACCTACTTTAAACCTTTCTAATTCACTGGCCGGACGTTTGCCCGGTATTACCGCCATGCAGCGTAGTGGTGAACCTGGTTATGATGGCTCCACCATTCGTATTCGCGGTACGAATACATTAGGAGACAGCGGTCCTTTGATCGTAATTGATGGCGTACCCAACCGGGCCGGTGGTATAGACCGCCTGAATCCGGCCGATATTGAAAGCGTGTCGGTATTGAAAGACGCATCGGGTGCTATTTATGGGGCAAGAGCGGCAAATGGCGTTATTCTTATTACCACCAAACAAGGCAAGTCCGGTAAACCCACCGTATCTTATGATTTTAACTACGGCTGGCAGCAACCTACTGTTGTACCCAAAATGTCCAATTCTGCTGAATATGCGGAAGCGCTCAACGAGCAGGTTTTATTTGGCAATGTGCCTTACCAGCAATGGGATGCTGCCTGGGAGGCATTTAAAACCACAGGTTCCTATACCCGCACAGATAATGGAGCTAAAGTAAACGCTTTTTATACACCGGATGATATGCAAAAATTCAGGGATGGTTCCAGTCCCCTTACGCATCCAAATACAGATTGGTATAAAACCGTATTCAAAAACTGGTCTACGCAACAGCAGCACAGCCTTCAGGTAAGCGGCGGCACAGAGAACGTGCGGATCCTTGCCACGCTAGGTTACCAGAACCAGGATGCTTATTATAAAAATTCAGCAACCGGGTATAAACAATACGATATGCGTATTAACATGGATGCTAAAATCAACAAGTACATCAACACCAATATAGGCTTAACGGCCCGTGAAGAGTATCGCTTCTTTCCGACGGTGAGTGCTGGTACTATTTTCAGAATGTTGGTTCGCGGCAAACCAACGGAAGTAGCTGTTTGGCCAAACGGAATGCCAGGTCCCGATATTGAAAACGGAGAAAACCCGGTAGTGATCACCACCGGCGCCACCGGATACGACCGGAACCGCCGCGACTATTTTCAAACAAACGGACAAGTGGAAATTCGCAATCCCTGGATTGAAGGCTTAAAATTTACACTGCAGGGTGCTGCCGATAAATTCATGGCCCGCAGCAAAAATTGGCGGACCCCTTGGTCCCTATACACCTGGGATAAAGTGTCCTTCGAAGCTGACGGTGTAACACCCAAACTCACCAAGACCGTTCGCTCTACCTTTACCGATCCTCAACTCAGACAAACGTCTGAAGAAGAATTGCGTATAACCCTGACTGGCATGTTGAACTACGATCATACGTTTAGAGACCATACCATCGGCGTTTTGGCTGGTGTGCAAAAAGAAACCATCAAAGGCGATAATTTCTGGGCCTTCAGACGCAACTTCATCTCTCCGGCTCTTGACGACTTTGTTGTGGGTGGAACTGCCCAACAGGATGTAGGAAATAATGGTAGTTCAACAACAAGCATATTCGGGGAGCAAGCCCGTTTGAGTTATTTTGGCCGCGTAGCTTATAATTACCGCGAAAAATACCTAGCTGAATTCTTATGGCGGAATGACGGCTCTTGGTTCTTCCCCGAGGCCAAGCGCTTTGGCTTTTTCCCTGGTGCATTGGTAGGCTGGAACATTTCAAAGGAAGATTTCTTTAAGAACATTAAGTTTATAAATACCTTAAAGATCCGGGCTTCTTACGGCCAAATGGGTAACGACCGCGTGAATTTGCCAGCATATGCCTATCTGGCAACCTATTCGTTGTCCGGTGTGTATGTGTTCAACAATCAGATCGCGCGTACAGCTAGCGAGCAACGTGTGCAGAACCTTGACTTTACCTGGGAGGTGGCCAATAATGCCAACTTGGGTTTGGAAGGTTCGGTGCTGAACAACAAGTTGTTTTTTGAATTCGACGTTTTCAATAACCAACGCAAACAGATATTGATTACAAGACAAGCATCTACCCCTCAAAGTTCCGGTATCAGCAATAAGCTGCCACCTGTAAACGAAGGCCATATTGAAAACAAAGGCTGGGAGTTCAGGGTGGGTTATAACGACCGGATCAGCGACTTAACCTTCAACGTAAGCGTGAACGGTGGGTATGCGAAAAATAAAGTAATCAAATGGGATGACATCCCAGGTACGCCAGAGCATCAGTTGAAAAAGGGTCATCCTGTTGGTACCAATGGTCCTGCTTTTCTTGCTTATGAATATGACGGCGTGTTTAAGGATGCTAGTGAAATTGCTTCTAATAAAATTGACTATAGTGCTGTTGAGCGGAGCTTGCGTCCGGGTGATATGAAATTTAAAGATATAAACGGAGACAATAAAATAGACGCTTTGGATGCGGTACGCCTGGACAAAACCCGTGACCCCATATTTACGGGCGGCCTCAACATCAACATTACGTACAAAAATTTCGATCTGACGGCTCTCTTGCAGGGCGCTGCCGGCGGTTTGCAGTTTATCGGCTTCAACGAAACGGGGGAATTCGGCAACTGGACAAAATGGAGTTACAACCACCGCTGGTCCGTAGAAAATCCCAGCAGCGAACACCCGCGCTTGGTGAGCAGAAACAATAGGTATTATACCAGCAGTTTTGGCAACAATACCTATTGGCTCAGAAACAATAATTATTTGCGGTTTAAAAACTTTGAATTGGGATACACCTTGGGCTCCAACATCGGCCAGCGCATCGGCATTAGCCGGCTCCGGGTTTATGTAAGTGGTCTTAACCTCCTGACCTGGGAAAAATTGGACTTATGGGATCCGGAAACCACTGCTACCAATGGTTACGAATATCCTACAGCAAGAATTATTAACACTGGTGTTCGGGTAACCTTTTAAAAAAGCTATTGGGAATAACTGGCCAAAACCAATAAAAAAGTACAGATGAAAAAGATAACAATAAAAGCACTTCTATTTATCATATTGGCGGGCAGTATGCTTGCCGCCTGTAAAAAGGATTTTTTAAATACGCGGCCGCTGGACGAGGTGGAATCAAGTGATGTCTGGAACGACGCTGCTCTTTCTGAGGCATTTGTCAATGGGGTTTATGGCGGCTTGTACGAAGGCGGATTTGACGAGCAAATGCTTGCCTGTCTCACCGACGAGGCCATCTTTACCCACGCAGGTAGAGGCATCAATACCATCAATCAAGGCAATGCAGGCCCTTCCAATCTGGGATGGGTCAACAGGCATACCAACTGGTTCGATTTGTACAATTTCATTCGTACCGCCAATATTGCCATAGAGAATCTGCCCAAGGCCACTTTTGACAATACGGCTTTGAAAGACAGACTATTGGGAGAGGCCCGTTTTCTGAGGGCTTATTATTATCACCAATTACTTCGGTTTTATGGCGGCGTTCCGCTCATTACAAAAGCATACGCTTTGAGCGACAGTTTTTCCGTTGCCCGGAACACATATGCTGAGGTAAGTGATTTTATTGTTAAGGAAGCTGATGCTGCTTACGCCTTATTAAATGGGAAACAAAGAATAAAAGGCCGGGCTACCGATTTTGCTGCCTTGGCCCTGAAATCACGCCAATTGCTGTATGACGCAAGTGACCTGCATGATATGCCAACAGCAAAAGCAAAATCAAGTGATCTGGCAGCCTTTTCTAACCCGGAACTTTTGGGCTTTACAAGCGGTGACCGCCGGGCACGCTGGCAGGCCGCCAAAGATGCAGCTAAGGCTGTATTGGATGCTGCCGGATCAGGCTATAAAACTAATTTAACTGCCCCGGTATCGTCGGAAGAAGGCCGGAAGAATTATTTATCCATCGCTATGGGCGGGGCCAGCAAACACGGCGATGCAGACCCGGCTGTGGCTTCCACCAATGAATTGCTGTTTCAACGCACTTTTACACTGGAAAGAGTGGAAGGCGCCATGCGGCATGGCCTGAGGCAAGGTCCCAACGGATATAATAACTGGGCGGGCAATACGCCGATCCAGGAATTTGTAGATGATTATGAAATGATGGATGGTACCCGCTTTGACTGGAACAAGCCGGAACAGAAAGCCGATCCCTATGTAAACCGGGATCCACGCTTTTATGCTTCTATCTTATACGATGGAGCACCCTGGAAGCCCCGTGGCAGAGCGGAAGATCCGGCAAACGAGATACAAACCGGGACTTATTTTGTTGGTTCTAACAAAATTGTTGGCCTGGATACACGGCAAGGTCCAATAGAAAACTGGAACGGTAGCTTTACGGGTTATTACTTCCGTAAATTTATTGACCCCGATCCCAATATCAGGGACAACACCACACCGCAAACTGTGCCCTGGCCATATTTCCGGTTTACTGAAGCTATTTTCAATTATGTAGAAGCCTGCATTGAGTTGGGTGAGGAAGGGGAAGCCCGTGACTGGCTCAATAAAATACGTTTCCGCGCCGGTATGCCCGCTACCACTGAATCAGGAGATGCGCTCAAACAACGTTACCGCAATGAAAAAAGAATTGAAATGGCCTTCGAAGAACAACGTTACTTTGATGCCCGCCGCTGGATGATTGCACCACAAACCTTGGGCAGAAAAACAACCTATATTCAGATAGAAGGCAGGCTGAAAAATGGCGTTACGGCTCCAGTTCCTTATCGGAAGGATAAAACAAAGTTTGATTATACCTACTCACCTGTTGTCAATAACGACCTTGAAAACAGGACATGGTTGGATAAAATGTATTACCGGCCGATCGCTCTTGATGAAACGCAAAAGAATAATAAAATTGTTCAGAACCCTGGGTATTAAGATTAAGTAAACTTTCACTCACTATTTATCTATGCCGGCAGATATTGCCGGTGTAGATTTTTTTATTTTAGTGCACAATTTTTTAAAATCATTAAAGTTGTCCCAGATTAAAAGCTACCTGTCTCCACACCTGATTGTAATTGGTATTACTATACTCCTGTTTAGTGGTTGTAAAGATTCCTCGAAAGATGCTTCTTTAGGAAACTCAGAACCCTTGTTTACGCTACTGTCTCCGGAAAAAACCGGCATTCAATTCAACAATACCCTTACTGAGGGGCTGAACACCAATGTACTGATGTATGAATATTTCTACAATGGTGGCGGCGTAGCTATTGGCGATGTAAACAGAGATGGTTTGGAGGATGTTTATTTCACCGGGAACATGACCGATAACAAACTGTACCTCAACAAAGGGGGAATGCAGTTTGCAGACATCACCGACCAAGCCGGCGTAAGCGGCAGGCCGGGTCCCTGGAAAACAGGTGTAACCATGGCGGATGTAAATGGTGATGGCATGCTGGATATTTATGTATGTTATTCAGGCAACCTGAGACCGGAAAAGCTGGTAAGCCAATTGTTCATCAATCAGGGTAACGATAGCCAGGGCGTTCCTCAATTTACAGAGCAGGCAGAACCATATGGCCTGGCCTACCCTGCTAATAGTACCCAGGCTTATTTCTTTGATTATGATAAAGACAGTGATCTGGATCTTTTCCTCTTGAATCATAATCCTAAAACAATGCCGATACTGGATGAAGCGAGCACTGCTGCGATCTTAAAACAGCCTAATTCTTCATGCGGGGTCCGGCTGTTTCAAAACAATCAGAACCGCTTTGCTGATATTACCGAAAAAGCAGGCTTGAGCAGTTCTTCGCTAACTTATGGGTTGGGCGCAGGAATAGCTGACATTAACAGCGATGGGTGGCCCGATATCTATTTATCAAATGATTATTCAGTGCCCGATTATCTCTATATCAATAATGGTG
>CBKWHA010000221.1:0-8879 GCA_966674115.1 uncultured Chitinophagaceae bacterium | reverse complement strand
TTCATTACACCAGCAATCGTAGACGCCTTTTGTCCTATGGCTACATATATACAATAAACAGGTTTTCCTGCTTGGTAAAACTCTTTTTGGTTAATAATGGTATCAATGGCGATAGCAGTTTTACCAGTCTGGCGGTCACCAATGATCAACTCACGTTGTCCACGGCCAATAGGAATCATGGCATCGATCGCCTTGATACCAGTTTGTAGCGGTTCTTTTACGGGTTCACGGAAAATAACACCAGGGGCTTTACGTTCCAGGGGCATTTCATAACGCTCACCTTTAATAGGCCCTTTACCATCAATGGGTTCACCCAATGTATTAACAACACGGCCAACCATGCCTTCACCTACTTTGATAGAAGCGATCTGGCCAGTGCGGCGCACTTTGGCACCTTCCTGGATAACGCCCATTTCACCCATCAATACCACACCAACATTATCCTCTTCAAGGTTCAATGCAATAGCACGCACACCATTTTCAAACTCAACCAGTTCGCCGTAACGAACATTGCCCAATCCGTAAACACGGGCAATACCATCGCCAACCTGCAACACTGTACCTACTTCTTCGAGGTCAGCGCTGGCATCGAAGTTGCTCAATTGCTGGCGCAATATGGCACTTATTTCATCTGGTTTTATTTCTACCATAAAAGATTATAGTTTATAGTTGTTTTATTGTTTAGTCCTCTATCGGATTTGATATATAAAGTCATTGTTCTCAAACTGGCGGGCCACTTCTTTTAATTGAGCGGCCACGCTGGCATCTACCAGTTTATCACCAGCTTGTATAGTAAACCCGCCAATAAGGTCCTGGTTTACCGAGGTTTCCAGCTCAATGTTTTGCATATTGCTGGTATTCTTGATCTGCGTAATGATCGCTTTCTTTACTTCATCACTAACAGGTACAGCCGTTGTTAACTTAACAGAATGTATATTCTTCAACTCCTTGTATTGTTTGATAAAAGAAGTGATAATTTCCGGCAGTGCAGCTTCACGACCTTTTGCTACCAACAGTTTATTAAAAGAAGCTGTTAATGATGAAACTCTTCCATCAGTCACGGCATCAATGATCTTGATTTTTTTATCAGCATTAATAACCGGGCTGCGTAACAGATTTAAAAATTCCTTGCTGCTTTTGGTCAAACCCTGAAGCACCAACATATCGCCATAGATCTTCTCCAACTGACCGGTTTCCTGAGCCAGGTCGATCAAAGATTTTGCGTATCGGGAGGCTAAACGAGGATTAGGCATTTATTCGATTTGAAAATTAGTTAAGTTTTACTTCACTCACCATACCCTTAATGTGGGCTTCCTGAGCTTCTTGAGTGGCTAACTCTTTACGCAATACTTTTTCAGATACTTCAATCACCAGCT
This sequence comes from uncultured Chitinophagaceae bacterium, assembly GCA_966674115.1. Classification (GTDB taxonomy): domain Bacteria; phylum Bacteroidota; class Bacteroidia; order Chitinophagales; family Chitinophagaceae; genus Flavisolibacter. The sequence continues at coordinate 7,503 of CBKWHA010000221.1, read as the reverse complement.
TGCCTACTTGGTTTTTCACCTCGGTAATGGCAGCCATTTTTTGAGCCTGAATAGCCTGCTGTGCTTCAGCAACTATTTTAGAAGCCTCTACCTTAGCCAGCTCTTTTGCCTCATTAATGATCCTGTCTTTTGTTTCGCGGGCTTCCTTCAGCATAGCAGATCTTTCCTCACGTGCCTTGGCCATCAATTCTTCGTTCTCACTTTTCAATTGGGCCATCTCAGCCTTCATCCTTTTAGCGCTTTCCAAAGAATCGGCAATTGTTTTTTCCCTTTCGCCTAAAGAATTCAGAATAGGCCTCCAGGCAAATTTTCTCAATACAAAGAATACGATCAAAAACGCTATTAGCGTCCAAAACATCAATCCGGCTCCGGGAGTTAATAATTCCATATTATTAATGTAAAATGTAAAACACTTAATTTTAAATATAAAACTGTCAGCAACTAAATTTCACTAATATCGTTCCAGTTACCAAAACCACATTAATTTCTAAGATCTCTTCCCAAACTCCCCTTTAGGGGTTGGGGGTGATAACTGCACCCGCCGCCCTGTGCTTAAGGTGCAGTTAATGTTTTAGTTGACCCATCGGCGAACCAAAGGGTAACAAAGTTCCTAAACGAACATCGCCAGGATACCGGCAATAACCGCAAACAGAGCCACACCCTCGATAAAGGCTGCAGTCAGAATCATGTTTGCACGGATGTCGTTGGCAGCTTCCGGCTGACGGGCAATTGACTCAACAGCACCTTTACCGATCTGTCCGATACCGATACCGGCAGCGATAGCAGCTAAACCAGCACCTACAGCACCACCTGCGTTTGCCCAGGGAACTTCGCTCAACAATGTGAATAAGAAATCCATGTTTGTGTTTTTATATTAAAATGAAAAATTGACGCTACTCAACTACAACTCCCAACCACTTCCTTCTTCCAACTTCTAACTTCGCACCTCTAACCTCATACTTCTAATTTCATACCTCTAACCTCGTACCTCTAACTTAGATGACCACCGGCTCCGTTGGTGCCTGGTGATGATCTTCTTCTCCATGATGTGTTTCTTCTACCGCCTGGCCAATAAAAACGGCTGTCAGGTTGGTGAAGATGAACGCCTGAATGAACGCTACCAGTATCTCGATCATATAAATGAAAGCAGCAAATGCTACAGATACCGGTGCAAATCCGGCCCCAACACCTCTGCTGATAGAACCGAAAATGAAGATCAATGAGATCAAACAGATAATGATAATGTGACCCGCCAACATGTTGGCGAAAAGACGTATGATCAATGCAAAGGCCTTTGTGAAAATACTCAGGATTTCCACGGGCACCATAATGAACTTAATACCAAAAGGTACCGGAGGATTCACAATGTGACCCCAATAATGCTGGTTGCCATTAATATTAACTATAATGAAAGAGATCACACCCAAAACCGCTGTAAAGGCAATATTACCGGTTACGTTAGCCGAACCAGGAATAAGACCGAATATGTTATTGATTAAAATAAAGAAGAATACAGTAAGCAGGAAAGGCATGAACTTCTTGTACTTATGCCCGATATTAGGCTTAGCCACCTCGTCGCGAAGGAAAGAAATTACAGGCTCAATAGCATTCTGAAAACCTTTAGGCGCTGTTTGCACACCCTCACCGTTGCGGTAGCGTTTGGCTACACCTGTCATCAGCCAAATCAACAATCCAAGAGCAATGAACATTTGCACAACGTTGCGGGTCAAAGAAAAGTCATACACTTGTACAGAAGGATCAACAGGAACAATTTTATTCCCAACAAGGCGGTAACCATCTACCTCCTCATGTCCATGATGGAATCTGGAAGACATGAAAACTGAAAAGCCTTTTTGCGGAGAATATAAGATTACGGGTAAAGGAATAGTAGCATGATGCTCTTGACCGTCGCTGCCTTTGTAGGAAAAGAAATGGAATTCATGGGCATCCATCACGTGACCAAATATTACCTCTTTGGCATCGAATTTGTTTCCACCTTCCTCTTCAACGCCTTCCTCGTGAACCATTTCCTCATGTTTGGTTTCACCTCCATGGTCTTGGGCTACCGATATATTAGAAAAAATAAGGCTCAACATTGTGAAAGCCGCTACCAACAAGCATTTGACACGATCAGCGATCATATGGTTCCTGAAATTTGGCGCAAAGATAAGGAGTGAAGAGGAATTTGAGATTTTGATTTTAAAGTTTAAAACTGATTAAAATCAGCCATACGCCTATTTAGGAACTTTTAACTTTTCAACTCACCACTCCTTTCCTAACCAAACATGCCACAGTCCAAAACCGTGGCATGCCTCTCCCCCTTCTCCCCCTATAACCCCTAATTCATCACTCATTACTCATCACTCATCACCCATCACTCATCAAAACACTTTCCAGTTCGAAATAACGGTTTCCGTGACCATACCACCAGTATCTTCTTTAAAATAGATCATCCCCACGCCTTTGGCATAATAAATTTCATAAGTTACGCCTTCGTCTGTAAACGAAGAGGGCGTCTGGCCTATTTGAGGCTTGAAGCTTATTTTATAAACATTATTATAGGTCTTTCCGTTAACCGTTGCAGTTACATTGGCTGCAGAACATTTATATTCATATCTCAGATGTACAGCCTGGCCGCTGATCGTACCACTAAATGTTGATGAATACCAAGTGTTACCACTTTGCAAACCTTCTTTTAAAAACGGCAACTCTCCCTTATTTTCTGCATCAAAGGTGAACAGGCTGTAACTGTCAACATCCCTGTATTCAAAATAATCATTGCCTGCCTTACGATAATAAATAGTATCAAGAGATTCGCCCTCATATTCAAATTGAACAAAATGATAAGTTTTGCCTGCTGCTTGTCCGGTCTTAACATCCCTCAGTATGATAGAATCCGTCGAAGAAAAGGCTGGCTCTATATAACTCCACCAACTATTGGTACTCAACGGAAAAAGATCTGTACTGTTACCGGGTACAGCAACCTCATTTACAGTCACAGGTACCATACAGAAACTGGAATCATAAACTACCACAAAATGGTCAGTACCAGCTATAAATGGTTTGCCATATGCATTTAACCTAATCTTATTAATACCTGTTTGGCCAAAAGCACCTGTTGCCCGAAAATAATACCCGTTTATAGTATCAGTTCCAATAGTATACGGACCAGTGGAAGTCACATTAACTTCCATTTCAATATAATTGCTATCGGTTAAAGCCTTATCCGTAATAAAGGCTCCCGAAATAGTTTTGGGAAGACATTCGCCGGAAATTTCGCTTTGTAGTGAACCTTTTGAGGGCTGACCTAACTCAAAAGAACCTTCCTTCTGGCAGGAAAAAAGAAAGCACATAAGCAGCATTCCCAAAATACTTGGGATAAACAGTCTCATAATGGTTTAAAATTTCCGCTAAACTAATGCCTATTGAAGAGTTTGTCAATTAATCCTATAATTCTTCATCTTCATCCCTGAGCTTTTGCAATTTTTCTTATGCTTGATCTTTGCCTTCTGAAGCATGATGTTTCTTTTCATCAGGGTAGTCATTATTAAAAAACGCTCAGTATACGACCATTTCAAAGCAGCACGCAATAAATCCATTTCTGCCTTTTCATAATGAGGTTGTGGCTCTTGTATAATATTTTTATTGGGTGTTGACATGTACAGAATGCGTTTTCTTCTCAAACTGCATCTGATGCAATTTAGCATAAAATCCACCCTTTTGCAGCAGTTCCGAATGGGTACCGATCTCCTTGATCTCCCCTTTATCCAGTACGATGATCTTATCGGCCCGCTGAATGGTAGACAAGCGGTGGGCAATAATAATTGAAGTGCGGTTGGAAATCAATGTATCAATAGCCTTCTGTATCTTCTGTTCACTTTCCGTATCCACAGAAGAGGTGGCCTCGTCCAAAATCAAAATAGAAGGGTTATAAAGCAAAGCCCGGATAAAAGAAAGCAACTGCCGCTGTCCTAGTGATAAAGTGGCGCCACGTTCCATTACGTTGTAATCATACCCGCCCGGCAATTGTAGGATAAACTCATGCATATCTATTAACCTGGCAGCTTCTTCCACTTTTTCTCTGCTAATGTCCGGGTTGCGGAGTGTAACATTATCCATTACCGTTCCGGCAAAGAGAAAAACATCCTGCAGAACCACACCCACATTTTTGCGCAAAGTATCTGTATCCCATTGATCCACAGGCACATCATCGATTAGGATTTGTCCACTGTTGATCTGGTAAAGTCGGTTAAGCAAACTAATGATCGTGGTTTTGCCGCTTCCGGTATGCCCCACAATGGCTACTGTTTCCCCCGCCTGAGCTGTAAACGAAATATCTTTTAATACAAACTGGTCTTTTACGTAGCCAAACCAAACCTTATCAAACTCAATTTTCCCTTTTACCGCATCGGGCTTATAGGCTGTTGCAGGGCTGGGAGGCAGAAAATCATCATTATCCAGTACCTTAAACACCCGTTCACTCGAAATAATACCCATCTGCAACACATTGAACTTATCGGCTATGATCCGCAGAGGCCTGAATAAAAGGTTGAGGCAAAGTATAAATGCTGTAATGGTACCAGGTTCAACAACCTCTTTGCTGCCAAACCAAACGATAAGACCAATAGAGGTAGCCAGGATAATTTCCACCAGCGGGAAAAACACCGAATAGGCAAAAATGGCTTTGATGTTAGCGTTGCGGTGCTCTTTATTGATTTGCTCAAACTTTTCAAACTCCTTTTCCTCCCGGGCAAAAGCTTGCACGATTTGCATACCGGTCAAATGCTCCTGCACAAAAGCATTCAGGTTAGAAACTGCATTGCGCACCCGGTGAAAAGATTTATTGACGCTTTCTTTAAAATAATACGTCCCAACGAGCAACAGGGGAAAAGGTATCAGGCAGATCAGGGTCAGCCGCCAGTCCACCCAGATCATATAACCTAACACACAAACAATAGACAACAGGTCCGCAAGAATAGGAATGAGACCGTCAGCAAATATGTCGTTAATACGCTCAATATCATCGACTGTGCGTGTGGTAAGCGTGCCAATAGGTGTACGGTCAAATTGCCTAAGGTTAAGGTGTAATACTTTATCATAGACCTTCACACGAAGATCTTTCACCACCGATTGCCCCAGCCAGGAAGTTATATAGGAAAAATAGAACCGCAGCCCTGTTTCCAGGAATAAGAACAAGATTTGGATGATGGTTACATTGATCAGCGCATTGATCCATTGATTGCTGATGTATTTATCTACGGTTAATTGTATCAGGTAAGGACGCAAAGGCGTAGATGCAGCCAGCACAATAGCCAATGCTATAGATATATAAAATCTGCGTTTATACGGCCGGGCGAAACTTAATACTCTCTTTAAAATCGCTAAATCAAAATACTGCCTTGATGTAGGGGAACTGCTCAATCAAACCTTTTTTAATTGCGGCAAAATTACATGAACTATAAACTTTGAACTCAGAACTGAGAACTACTCACTCTCCTCTCCCATCGCCATTTTATATGCCTTAATAAAAATGGCACCCAGGTTTTTATGCGGTGGAATGTAATCCTGGAATCCTTCTTTGTCCGTAACCATTCGGCCGAATTCATGCCAGAATGGTATCCAGTCAATATTATTTCCGTTGCGCATCTTCTCCATCAGCAGGTTAAAGAAGGGCTGGTTAATAATGGTCTTGCCAATTTGCTTGGACGCAATGATATGAGCATCAGGCGCATGCTCCAACACGTCATGAATTAGATGATATCCGCCACAGGAACCCAGGAACACAACTTTTGCAGAAGGCAGGATCTGCTTTATGGTATAAGGTGCATAATAGCTATGCCCACGATGGATTACAATAGATGGTTGTAACCCTCTTTCTTCCAGGTATTCGCCCAAAGCCCTTTGTGCTTTTTCATCCTCACCGTTTTCTTCCGGCAGCGGCTTATTGGCGAATATCCAGACAGCCTTTCCTTTTAAAGACGAGATCACAACCCATTTCTCTGCATATGATATTCGCCAAAGGGAGCTGGAAAACTGGCGCAAAAAGCCTTGATAGGCATTCATGCCATCTTCATCACCATAAAAGAAAACCTGCATTATTACCCGCTGACCTGTATCGGACAGTTCTTTATAATTCACATTGTATACCGGCGGAATACCAAATTCCTGCGTAAGGTCTACCTTGTTGGTGGTATCAGCAGATAAAAACAACTTGTATAAAAGGTTATACATAATGGTACCACGCTTGCTCTTACCCATGTTCTTATCATAGTTCCATTTGGTCAGGTCAAGCATGTACTGGGCCAATTCTTTATTGCCTTCATAAATGCTAATGTAAGAGTCTGCAACGTCCACACCATCTTCCAAACCTTCCGATTTTTCCAGCCCGCTCACAAATGCCGTCATCAGCGACTTAGATTGTTCAGGACTAGGGAAGGTCTTTAAAAATGTATTCAGCGTATTATAACCGGCAGCCATTTTGATGAACTTTTTAAACCGGTCAAACGAAACACTCATCATCAGCGAATCGCCCCTGTTACCGATCTTTTGCATCATAATAGGGTAAACACCTCTTACATAGCTCGAAGTATAAATTTCATTTTCACCAAAAACAGCCAGATAATAAAGCTCCTGTGGAGTTAATTGGTAAAGAATGCGAAAGCGTACCGGATCCGGTTCTTCATGCAAGGCATTGATCGTTTTAATATAAACGTCCTTTGCCCTTTTTTGCAGCATATCGGTTAAGGCTTCCAATCCCCATACATGTTCTTTATTTTGAATGCGCCGCACATAATCCAACCTCGTTTTCACCAATAGCCGGTAAAATTTCAAGTTATCTTCCTTAACCGAATCTATCGAGGCCATAGTCTGGCGGCCCTTCAAAATATTATCCAGAAAGGCAAAATAAAACTGGCCTCCTCGGCTTTTTGCCATTCTGGAAACCGTTTTCACCAGCGGATCATCAATCTGGCTGATGGCCCACCCTAAACTGTTATTGGCTGCCGCATAATCATATAAAAGCGTGGGATATTTATAAGCAGCTACTTTAATTAGGCTGTCCCGGAATGGCACATTAGGATATTTTTTCAACATCAGGAAAATGCGTTCTGGATGTAAATTCGCATACTTGAGCATCAAGGTCTGTCTGGCAAACCTAACGCCGGTATTGCCTTCAAAGGCATTGCTTTCCACTACAAGGTCACCTACCTGGTAAGGTGCATTTAAAATAATAGGCTCAATCGACCTTTTCCTTTTATCAGCATCTACAGCCTTTTCATAAGTATCCAAAGCCAAAGGCAGGAAACTCGCCGGAATCTCATGTCTTTTAAACCCCGCCGAGAAATTTTTTAGCATACTTGCTAGTCCCCTCAGATAACCCACTTTCATATTATGGGTCGAAACCGTATCAATTTCAATCTTGTATTGAATTGAATCAACCCTTTCGGTGATAGCCCTCGTTACCAGGTAATTAATATTTTCATCTTTGGATGCAACAAATTCACC
>CBKWHA010000220.1:0-8916 GCA_966674115.1 uncultured Chitinophagaceae bacterium | reverse complement strand
GCCAAGTCTGACTGGATGGTGTCTTTTCGGTTTGACAAAATGTATAAAATGCCTAATTGTTCTGAGGTAAGGTTAATGTTCTTTTCCACATTCCTCAGGTGCGCTTTTTTAAAAATCCTGAAGTGGACTTCGCCCATTAATAGGGCTGTTGAATATTGCGTTTCATTTATTTGATTCATCTTTTATCTGCCATTTTTTGGATGGTGACGCTAAGATAAAATAAAATAGGTGACATGGTCAACTAAATTTCGGTGAAGGTAGGATAGCGATCGGTTAGCGGGAAAGAAATGAGATGAATGGGGGATTTTTTGCGATGAATGGTGGGTGCTTCTTGCCTTGCAGGCGGCTTTATGTTACTTTTTTCTTGGAAAAAAAAGTAACCAAAAATTCAAGGCTGCCGCAATCGCTCCGCGTGCGCAGCCGGGCCGGCGCACAAGAAGCAGTATTACAGGTTGGGGATATTTCCTTGTGTTAGATGGATAATTTGAGGGGTGCTTGTGGGATTAAAATGGCGTGCGTTGGAAGGTGGCAGTTTGGCGTGGTATGAGGAGAGGCTGAAGGCGCTGTATTCCGCCTGGCAGGCATTGGGATTGTAAGAGACGGTGGGCAGGGCGGAATAAGGCGCTGGACCAGTGTGAAGGTTGGGAAAATAAAAAAAACGTCCGGCCTTAGGGCTGGACGTTAAGATTTGGTTTTATTTAGTTGTTTTTGGCTTATTCCCTATTAGGTTTACTTAGCGGGCATTTCGAAGATCTTGGGATCGATTTCTTTGTTCACTTCTACTTTCTTCATATTGGTGGCGAGGCTAAAGCCCTGAGGGAGGGTAACCTCAATTTTGAAGGGAACTACATAACCGAGGTCTGTTTTTTTGTAGTCGGAGAATGAAGTTTCAACTTCAGCTTCCTGTCCGGCCATATTGGCTTTGCGGATCATTTTGAGGATGTAAAAGGTATTGGCATCGATAAAGTAGGTAGCAGCGTCGTTCTCCTTCGTGGTCAACTTTATTTTGTAAGCATCGGTATTGGCTACTTTTTCTTTTCCTACCAATTCTACCTTGTCGCCTTTGGCCTGATAGTCCAGCAAGGCGCCACCTACTACCATCTGGTCTTTACTTGCCTTGAACTGCTCGTCAGGAATAGCCTGAGGCTCAGAACTGCCCAACATGGGGTTGATCATCCAGCCGCCTTTCTCATTAATGGCATTCACTATTTTCTGTCCGTTGAACTCTACTTCACTTTTAAAGCCCTTACCATTCAGCACATAGGTGGTCATAGGTGCTTCATTGCCCATGATCTCCATAGAGCCTTCCATATAAATGGATTTTATCTGCGATATCTTATCCTTACCGCCAATAGCGGAAATATGTTTGCTAACGATTTCGTCTGCTGTCTGGGCGTTTACTAAAGCTGTGCTGAACAAAGCCGTTGCTGCCAGCAATCCTGTTTTGAGTATTTTCATTATTGTTTGATTAAGTACAGAGTTAAAACTAGTCAATTCTGGTATTAGAGGAAATAATGTTTTGATAAAAGCTGCAACTACTTAATCTACTTCTGCAGGTTGTTCTAATAAAAAGTGTTTTAATGTATTTAGTAGGTCGTGAGGTTTCAGCGGTTTATGGATACATTGGTTGAAGCCAACCTCGAGGCAGCGAGCATCAGAATCGGGATAATAGCCGGCCGTTAATGCAATCATAGGAACTTGGCAGGCCAGTTTTTTGCGCATATAGTTTGCTGCCTGAAAGCCATCAACATGCGGCATTTGCAAGTCGAGCAACAGCAGGTCGTAGTTCCTGTTTTTCTCATACAGGTCCAGTGCTTCCCTGCCATCGCTGGCAATATCCACATGCATGCCTTCTCTCTTCAGCAGGTGCTCTATGATCTTTTGGTTAAGCTCATTATCGTCGGCCACCAGTATTCTTTTGCCAGCCAGTTCTTTTTGTGAAGAAGGACTGAGCTCAGTTCTGACTTCTTTGAAGAATTTGAGTAAGAATTTAAAAGTAGTTCCAACACCGTATAAGCTATTGATCTCAGCCCTGCCACCGTATTCCTCCACCATTGCGCGGGCCCTGGTCAAATGCCGTTTATAAGTAAAGCTGTTGATACCTTCGTCTTCCACAATCTTTCCGCCGTTGTCGGTGACGCCAAATTCCAGTAATACTTCTTTTTCTGCCTGCAGTAATTGTTTTACAGAGATCATGAGACTGGTTGCCCCTACATATTCTGCAGCGGCGACCATGAGCAGGTTCAGTATATCAAATAAAACTTGTTTGTTGCCTGAGAGTGTCAGCGGTTCGACCAGGTCGTCTACTCTTTGCAACTTAATGCGCTGGTATTTTTCATTAAAATGGAAATTATGCAGGCTTTCTTCTATAACCTGTTGCAGTTGAAAGGTTTGTTTTTCTGAAGTAAGTTTTTTCATAAGCAGAACCGGTGAATTTCATAGTTAATCAATTGAAAAAGGGTTAACGATTTAATTCCGACTATACATAGATTGAGCACTTGTCTTTTCATGGAATTGGAATTGTACATAACAACAATCTGTTATGTGATGGTTCTGACTTTCAGTAAAGGATAAAACATCCTGGCTTCGTCTGGAAGTTACCAAAGGTCAAAAATAAAGGTTTCCACTTATTGGTTTTACAAATTCGACAATAACTGTACCAATAAAAACAGATTTTTAACGAGAGGGCGAGTTGGTATAACTTCGCCGGCATGGAGAAGAAATTGTTTTTGCTGGATGCTTACGCGCTTATTTTCCGTGCGTATTATGCACTCATCCGCAATCCCCGCATTACATCAAAAGGTAAGAATACCAACGCCCAGTTTGGGTTCACCAATACGATCATTGAATTGATCAACAATCAGAAACCAACCCATATGGCCGTGTGTTTTGACACGGGAGCGCCAACGGAGCGCCATACCGATTTTACAGACTACAAAGCGCACCGCCAGGAAACCCCAGAAGACATCTCGGCAGCCGTACCGGATATAAAAAAAATCCTAAGGGGGTTAAATATTCCTATTATCGAAAGTGATGGCTATGAGGCCGACGACGTGATCGGTACCTTAAGCAAGCAGGCTGAAAAGCTTGGTTATGAAGTGTTTATGGTTACGCCCGATAAAGATTATGGTCAACTGGTTTCTGATAAAGTAAAGATCTATAAGCCAGGCTACCAGGGTGGGGACGTGGAAATTATGGGTCCGCAGGAAGTGTGTGAAAAATGGTGTATCCAGAGCGTAGACCAGGTCATAGACATCCTGGGTCTGATGGGTGATGCCGTAGACAATATTCCGGGTATTGCGGGGGTAGGACAAAAAACTGCCTGTAAACTATTAACTGAGTATGGCACGCTGGAGAACGTATTGGAAAATGCTGATAAGATAAAAGGGGCGCTGGGAGAAAAGATCAGGGCTGGCCGCGAAGATGCCATCTTGTCTAAAAAGCTGGCGACCATTATTACTAATGTGCCGGTGGAATTTCATGAAGAAGACTTCCTGGTTAAGGAATGGAATAAAGAACTGCTGAAAGAGGTATTTACCGAACTGGAATTCAGAACTGTGGGTAAGCGATTGCTGGGCGAGGATTTTGCCGAAGCTGCTGCCCCTAAGAAGGCAGTGGCCGGGATACAGGCTGATCTGTTTGGCGGTGTACCGGAAGAGGCCAAACCGGTAGAACAGGAGGAGTCAGAAGTTTCCGTGGTGCACCCTACCAAGAATATCAACAATACTCCGCATGAGTATGAATTGGTGGAAAGTGAGGCAGAAATGGCTGCATTGCTCAAGGCACTACAACAGCATTCAGAAATCTCTTTTGATACGGAAACAACCGGTATTGATGCTAATAATGCCGAGCTGGTAGGATTGAGCTTTTCAGTAAAGCCACAAAGCGGTTGGTATGTGCCTGTGCCTGCCAGTAAAACAGAGGCCCGGCAGTTGCTCGACCGTTTCCAGCCCATCTTCAGTGATCCGGCTAAAACCTGGATCGGTCATAACATTAAGTATGACCTCCTAATGCTGAAATGGTATGGCGCGGAGCTAGAGGGAAAGCTATTTGATACGCTGCTGGCGCACTATTTAATAGAACCTGATGGCAAGCGTAATATGGACTGGCTGAGTGCCAAGTTTCTGGGCTATGAACCTATACATATTGAAGAGTTGATCGGGAAGAAAGGTAAGAACCAGGGCAATATGCGCGATGTGGTGCTCGAAAAGATCAAAGAATATGCTGTTGAAGATGCCGATGTTACGCTCCAGTTCAGGAATGTGTTCCAGCCCATGCTGAAAAAACACGAGGTGGAAAATGTATTTGAGAAAGTAGAGAATCCGCTGGTGCCTGTTCTGGTAGATATGGAATATGAGGGTGTAAAGATAGATATTGACTTTTTACAGGAATATTCCAAGGTATTGGAAACTGAGGCAAGGGTTCATGAAGAGAAAGTGTATGAGATTGCTGATGTGCGTTTTAACCTGGGTTCACCCAAGCAGTTGGGAGAAGTGCTGTTTGAAAAGCTGAAGCTAGACCCTAAGGCCAAGAAAACAAAGACGGGGCAGTATGCTACCGGTGAAGAGGTGCTAAGCAAGCTGGCACATGAGCATCCCATTGCGGAACATATCCTGGCTTACCGCGAGTATACCAAGCTAAAGTCGACCTATGTTGATGCTTTGCCGTTGTTGATCAATCAAAGAACGGGAAGGGTGCATACCACTTTCGGGCAGGCTGTGGCCGTTACGGGCAGGCTGGCGAGCAACAATCCCAACCTTCAAAACATTCCTATCCGGACAGAGCGCGGACGGGAGATACGTAAGGCTTTTGTTCCGAGGGATAAAAAACATGTGCTGGTAAGTGCCGACTATTCACAAATTGAGTTACGTATTGTAGCTGCGCTCAGTGGCGACCCGGCTATGTGTGAGGCCTTCAGGCAAAACAAGGACATTCACACGGCTACTGCCGCCAAGGTATATAATGTAGCTGAGGAGGCTGTTACCAAAGAAATGCGCCGCAAAGCCAAAAGTGTAAACTTCGGAATTGTGTATGGACAAGGCGCTTTTGGATTAGCGGAGAACCTGGGTGTAAGCCGCAGTGAGGCCAAAACTATTATTGACAATTACAGAAAGGAGTTCGCCGGCATTACCAAATACATGGATAACATGATCAACTTTGCCCGTGAACATGGTTATGTACAAACTGTATTAGGCCGCAAGCGCTGGCTGCGGGATATCAACTCGGCCAACTTTACTGTTAGAGGCTTTGCTGAGCGTAATGCCATTAATTCACCCATACAGGGTACGGCGGCAGATATGATCAAGCTGGCGATGGTGAAGGTGCATGAGGCGTTTGTTGAACATGGATTTCAGTCGAAGATGGTGTTGCAGGTGCATGATGAATTGGTGTTTGATGTGTTAAAGGAGGAAGTGGAAAAAGTGAAGCCAGTGATATTGGAATGTATGCAGACAGCCATGGAGTTGCCAAATGGGATACCGATTTTGGCGGAGGTTGGAGAGGGAACTAATTGGTTGGAGGCGCATTAGTGAGAAAATGGGCAATTGGCAATAGGCAATAGGCAAAAGACAACAGGCAATGGGTAAATTGGGAAGTAAGGAGATTAATAATGAGTGATGAGTAATCAGTGATGAGTAGGGGGAGGGCAAAGTAAGAAGTAAGTGAGGACCTGGAGGTATAAGGGATATGGGAAGAAATATAAAATGAGGAATTTAAAATTATAAATGTTAAATGAGTGTAATGCAGCCTACGATATATTATTGTTATGACGCCTATTGCGGGTGGTGTTACGGATTTAGTCCGGTGATGAAAAAAATTGCGGAGGAGTATAAAGACAAGATTGCTTTTGATGTATTGTCTGGCGGTATGATCCTGCCCGAAGAGCCTATGCATTTTGCTCCGATGGCAAAATACATTCAGACGGCGTATAAGCAGGTGGAAGATCTGACGGGAGTGAGGTTTGGCGAAGACTTTTTATGGCATGTTTTTAACCCGGAAGAAACAGATTGGTTTCCTGATTCGACAAAGCCAGCCATTGCTTTGTGCATTTTTAAAGAGTATTTTCCGGATTTGGCTGTACAGATGGCTTCTGATCTTCAATACGCTTTGAATTATGAAGGGCGTGACCTTACAGATGATGAGGCGTACAGGCATTTGTTGTACCAGTATGGTATATCCGAAGTGGACTTTTATATGAAACTGAGAAGTGAGGAATACAAGGAAAAGGCGCATTATGAAATGGCCCTGGTGCGGCAGTTAAAGGTGACTGGTTATCCTACGGTGTTGATGCAGGTAAGTGATTCAAAGTTTTATTTGCTGACCCAGGGCTATACGGATTATGAAACGATGAAGAGGAGGATAGAGATGACGCCTATCTCTTCCCTTCTATAAATCCCAAGTGTTTTAAGATGCCTTTGAGCATGTTCATGCGGATACTTACGAGATCCGCATTGCGGTTGGGGGTTTCTATATTGAGTACAAAGAAATAGGGATGTTTGTTTTCTTCAATCCAGCCCACTATCCAGCCAAGTTGGTGGTCTTTTTCTGTGATTCCCAAGCCTGTTTTGTAACCCAATCTGTATGCGGGCGTGTTTTCAAAGAGCATGGCACGCTTTACGATTTCCTGGTTGTATTTGTGGAAAGGGAGCTGGTTGAAATAAAGTCTCTTTACTAAACCTAATTGTTCATCGGGACGGATCTTTAGTGTGTTGTTCAACCAAAAAGAGTCAATAGCACCACCAATTTTTTTGTTGCCGTAAGCAATTGAATCGAGCCAGAATTGCATGGTGTCTTTGCCAATGCGGCGGGCTATTTCCTGGTAGTAAGGAACAGCGGATACACGGAAGGCTTCATACATGGTCAGGTCCTTATTCCATTCGGGAATACTCCTCTTTACACCATCCCATTTAATGACCATGGTATCGTTGCTGATAACGCCTGTTTGGAGGCCAATCAATGAATTGATGATCTTGAAAGTAGAGGCGGGCAAGTAGGCGCTGTCGCGGTAGCGGTCCAGGTTGTAAATCGTGAAATCGCCGGTGCTGTTGTTCATCAGTGCGAAAGTGCCTTCTACGTTATTGTCTTTGAAGAACTTTTCAAGGGACTGGTCAATATTTACATTATTAGGGGAACAACTGAATAACCAACAAACAGAAAGTACGAACAGCAGGTGCTTCATGAAAAAAATTTGCGCAAAGGTAACTGAGGAGAAGTTTTCTAATTTCATGCAGTTTTAATGTTATTCTGTAAAACCATAAACTTTTTGCAACATGGCAACGGCTAAATACGGGCAAACATGGTGGGGGCAGCAATGGTTGCAATCGTTGGATCATATAGATTATGACAACCGTCTGCCGCGAGGCAGGAGCTATGCCAATAAAGGAGCGGTGAGGGAAGTAAAAATCGAGGGCAATGTCATTAAGGCAAAGGTTCAAGGCTCGCGACCAAGGCCGTATAACATAACCATTGTGGTGCCGCCTTTTGGTGCTAAGGACAAAAACCACCTGGTGGAGCGCATTAGTGAAAACCCGGTACTTATTTCCCGCCTGCTCAACCGTGAGCTTGACCCCGGCATTTTATCAATTGCAGAAGGGCTGGGCATCAAAGTATTTCCAAAGCAATGGAAGGACCTTGAAATGGAATGCTCCTGTCCCGACTGGGCGGTCCCGTGTAAGCACCTGGCTGCTGTTATTTACAAAGTGTGCAGCGAAATAGATAACAATCCTTTCCTGGTTTTTAGCCTGCACCAGCTTGACCTGGTGAAGGCATTGCAGGCAAAAAAAATTTCAATAGGAAGGGAGGCAGAGGTAAAGTTTTTAACGGTGGAGGAATGTTTACAAGTTGAGAGCACTGGTTTACGAGTTGAGGAGGAAAGTTTACGAGTTTACAGGTTTACGGATTTACGAGTTGGAGGAGAGAAGAGGCTAAGAGCGCATGGAAAAAAGGAGGGAAAAGAGCATGAGGTTGAGGGAGGAAAAGAGATTGAGGTTGATAGGGCAGGAATGACAGAGGAAGTAGTGGAAAGGGCTTTTATGAAATTGGATTATGCAGGGGTAAATAATATACTGGAACCGTTGGTGCGCATTCTGCCGGATGCGCCGCCTTTTTATATACATGGCAATTTCAGGGTGGTTTATGAGCAATACCTGAAAAGGGTATCCAAAAATGCGCTAAATGTTTTAAGCGGGAAGGAGGACCTGGATTACGAAGAAACATTTTACCGATCCGGGAAGAAAAAAGTCCCGGAAGATTTTAGCCTGCAGTTTGGCGATGAAATATCGATTATCTATAATGAGCATTTTCGTCCCTTCATCAGCCGGTCAGGTGATGAGATCACGGCCTACCAGTTGACCAAGGCCTTGCATGGCATGGCACTTTCCCAGCTGCCCGATTATGATGCCAGTGTGGCGGCCTTGTACCAGTTACAATTGTTATCACTGAACTTACTGGAGAAAGGCGCCGTTGTGCCACAAATATTCATTCAAAAGGAAAAAGAATACCTCGTGCGCTGGCTGCCGGCGATGCTAGACAAAAACGTGCGCAACCTGTTGCAACAGGCGGAAAAAGGCATCCCAGGAAACCTGCTTATGTACAAGGCTGGGAAAGGCGAAGTGCCGTGCGGGCATACGGCATTGCAAGTTTGCTCCTTTTTCCTCACTCATTTTATAGCGGCCTGGAGCAAGCCTAATCAATTAGATACAGTCACAGGACTTTTTTTCCAGGCAGAGCCGAAATCCTTTAGCACTTTCGGAGAAAAGGCCTTTCCTTCCGGCATTGCCACCTGGCTTAACCGGTTTCATATTACGCACCAGCAATATGTGCCGGTATTGAAAATTGAAGAAAAGGGCGAAGAAAACTTTGCCGTCAGCCTGGAAGTGGAAAACAGGGATGATGGCCAGGAGTTGCCGGTGCCGCTGG
>CBKWHA010000219.1:0-8930 GCA_966674115.1 uncultured Chitinophagaceae bacterium | reverse complement strand
ACATTTATAAAGTTAGCAAATATGCCTAAGATCGTTGTTAAAAATCTCGATAACAAAATCATTTCAAGCAACGAAACGTCTAAATCAATATTGAATATACTTCAGGATAATTTCATTGACTGGATGCACGCCTGTGGTGGCAAAGGCAGATGCACTACCTGCAAAGCCATAATTCTGCAGGGGAAAGAAAACCTGGCATCCCTCACCACACATGAAAAACGCTTTGCAGATATGGACGCCCTGAAACCCAACGAAAGACTAACCTGCCAATGCATAGTTGAAAAAGGGGAGATCATTATAAAAGTCCCTGAAACCAGTAAACTGCCCCATATGAAATACTCAGACTAGACTGTTTACAGTTCACAAGCCGTTAACGGTTTTCTCTTCACAGTTGGTCACCAAACGCTGATCACCATTGCTCCCGTCTTGCTCCCCAATAGCCAATACGCAAATCACACCGTTCACCCAAACACCGATCACCGATTAATAAACACCTCCCCCCTAATCAACTGAAAAACGCTCTAATCAACGCTTAAATCCACTTTTTGCCATTTTGACATTCCCTTTCAAACCGTTAGAATCTTAAAAACTTGGCAAATCCTTGGCAATAATTTTGATAGGTGTTCGTCTGTATTTAATCATAAATCTACTAACAAAATCTTAATCTATGGCAACATTAGCATTACGACTGGACACCCGCAACAAAAAAGCCAAGGCTTTCCCTGTAGTTATCCGCCTTACCCATAAAGGTGTACCGAAACGAATACCTACTGGTTTAAGGCTGAGGCAACACGAGTGGGACAGTAAAAACAAGAAGGTTAAAAGTTCTTATGATAATTCTACTCGTGAAAACAAACAGCTTTATAACAAGCTCTCCATTGCCGAAGATGTACTCACCAAGTACAGCTTTCATCTTAAGGAAATGTCCGTTTATGATTTGGCCGAGGCTATTACAAAAGCTATTGCGGAAGAAGCAGAGACAAAATCTTCTGACCCTGTCATTGTCGGCCGGACTACCCTGTCGGACTATGGCGCCAAAGTAGAAAAGATGTACAAGAAGTCTCAACAATTTTCAACGGCAAGACTGATAAAGTATTCAGTTGATGAAATATTGAAGTATCACGGCAATAGCAGGCTCCTGATCACTGATATAGACGAGTTGTATATACTTGGTTTTGAAGCCGAATGCAAAAGCAAAAATCACAGCACTAATACCATAGCTATTATTTTACGCCACATAAGAAGGATATATAACCTGGCTATCAAAGACAGGAGTACCGAAGTTACCCGCGAGCACTATCCCTTCGGACAATTAGGCTACAGTATAAAGAAGGGCGACTCAAAAAAGCGGGCGGTAAATGACAACTATATACATCTTATTAAGGAACTGCCTTACCCGCAAGAATCCGTGCGCTGGCATGCCCGTAACTACATGTTGTTCATGTTCTATCTGCGAGGGATGAACTTTGCCGACCTTTGTTATTTAACACGTGATTGTCTTGAAGACGGGCGGTTAAGGTATAAAAGAAGAAAAACCAGGAGAGGGGCGAACGTCAAGGAGTTTAATTTCAGTATCCCACCAGAAGCACAAACTATACTCGATCATTACCTTAAAGAAGAAAGACCGGGCAATTTAATATTCCCCGTACTTGAAGATGTTATTGAAGACCCTGACGGAGAGGTGATATTCAATACATATAACAGTAAACTAGCTTCATTCAACAGGTCTCTAACGAACATAGGAAAAGATGTTGGCCTCCCTATAAAAATGTCCAGTTATGTAGTGCGACATACATTCGCAATGACCGGAAAAAGAAAAGGGGTATCAAAGGCTGTAATTGGGGATATGCTTGGACATACGGATTATGCAACTACAGAAGCCTATTTTTCAGACTTCGAACAGGAGGTAATGGATGACGCGGCCAATGTGATATTTGGATAGAATTATAAGTGGTATGGTTAATAAAAACGGTCTGGCTGGTAGTCAGGCCGTTTTTATTTTGTGACTTCCGTTTACGATCGACTGTTTTAAACACTAATGCATACCAGTTTTTAGTAAATTTTTTATGCATGCATAATATTTTTTCAAATTTGGCGTTATTTTTGTTCAACTAAAACCTTTAATTATTCAATAACGTAATCAACCAGAACGACCGATTTTTTTAACCTAACTTACAGACCATTGACACACTTACTTTTTGAAACCTTCCACCGGGTTACAGAAGGGGAATTAAATCCTTTTGTAAACATCCAAACCGACTTCCGGGCGGAACTCAAAAAATTCATCGGGAACGGGCATAAATTGGTCTTGTACCATCATGTTAGCTATGAACCTGCAAACGTTTCCGGTTCAATGTATAAGGACCACGTTACCTATTGGTTTAAGGATTACCATGAAATCAACCCTGCACCTGGCAAACATCCAATCCTTAAGAACCCCTGTGCCTTTGTACTAATGCCAGAAATAGGTCTTCCAAACCACGGGGAGCAGTTGGCAGCTTCTTACCAACTTTACCCGGATAAAATAGAACTGGCGGTTGAGCAATCCTTAGAAAACCTCTGTAACCTTACTACCCGTTTTCACTATTACAACATCCTTTTTGAGACAGAATACAACCGGGTTAGAAAAGTGCTGTACTCCGAGGTTTTTTCAAAAAAGAAATCCAGTGCCAGGCAAAGGTATATTTCCGATGTTCAAAACCTGGTCAAAGATAATATTGAAAAGATCAGGCAAAGCTTTAACAATGCCCCCGAAAATTGGCATCATAATATTTCAGGGGACTTTTCGGAAGCGGATATTTATAAGCTTTTGTTGCAGTACCTGGAAGGTATCTTGGCCCATCTTTACAGAAACTACCGGCAATATATGAACCTCCTGCAGGAAGCTCCTTTCTTTCACCGACTTGAAGCCCTTTACCGCAGAGATGAATTACTCCAGTACATCATGGAGTATATTGAAGACGACTATCCGGACCCGCTGCTCGGGAAGGTATTCCTTGAAATGTTGGAAGGCTTTAGAAATCCCAACCATAGCATACCTCTTGGCAGCCTGGAGAAATTCGAGAAGCTGGTGGTGGAGACCTATCGTGTCTTTAGGGAAAATGAAAGCACCAGTTCTGATTTGGTAGCTGAAACCCTGAGCGAAATTTACCAACACCAGGGACTTAATTCCAACCAGTTCATTTATTACCGGATGTGCCACCATGAATGTATGCTTAAACAGCTTACACATACCCAAAAACTTCAATACCTGAAACAAAAGATAAGGAAGTATAAGAAGCTGGATATAATGGTCAATGATTCCTATAATCCGTATCACCCCTCCCTTGCCACTACCATGATTGACTGGTGCAAGGACAAGGTCAGGTATTATAAAGACGTGGTATCCGGGAAACTGCCGGACGAAGGGGAAAAAAAGATTACTTTCCTCGGTAGTGTTGCGGAGATGGCCGCCATATTCCGGGCTATCTATGAAGTCAGGATACAGAAGGAGGACAACCGGTCCGAATTTAGCAAGTGGATTTGCCGGAAGTTCTGCACACCAAAAGCTGAGATGATCAGCGGGCAGAGCTTTCATAACAAGTTCCTGGTAGTAGATCCTAAAGCAGCAGAAAGGGCGCAGCAGACAGTAATGGAACTTTACAATATGCTGGAACGATTTAAGGGGTAAGGCGACTTACCTCTTTCGTGGCCACTGGCTTAATAGGTGCAGCACCCCGCATTCGTCCAGCAGCTTTTGCAGCTTGTATAAAGTTTGTGGGGTGAAGCCTTCCATCTTATTTAAATCAGGCACACCATATTCCAACAACGCTTCAAGGTTTTCAAACCCATGCTCCCGCATGAAGTTTTTCAACTCCCCTTCTATTCCAAGCCTTTCGGTATCTGTTTGAAGTATTTTTCTGATTGATTTATCTGAATCCATAGTATCAAAAAGTGAGACAAGATACACTTTTCAATGGTACAAAATACCAAAACCCTATAATTTTTTCGAGAACCTGAAAAAAGTTGAAAAAATTTGAATTTTTTTTCATCCTGAAAATCAAGAAGTTACAAAAGGGTTGTGGGGGTTGTAGGGGGGTTGTACAACTACCGCTTTTCGAAAATTATATTTCTCTTTACCACCGGAAAACAACAAAAGAATTCGGTAAATGGAAGTGATCGTAATTGAAAAGGAAAGCTACAAAGAGCTATTGGCCCAACTGCACAAGCTGGTCAAATCCGCGGCCAGAGATGCCATAGAAGAAAGCCTGAGCAAAGTTGATCCCATCAACGATTGGATCTCTGCCGAAGAAGCGCAAAAGAAGCTTAACATCAAGAAAAACAAGCTCATTGAACTTCGGGACTTGAAAGAGATTGAATCAACCCAATACGGCAGGAAGTATCTCTACTCAAAGAAAAGCATCGTGGCATTCCTCATGCGCAACAGAATCTAAAGTATTAGTGCTATGTCAAGTGAAGATCAACATAAACCTGCCACTAAAAAAGATATTGCAGACCTGCAAAATTCCCTTGAGAACAGTTTCAGGGAAATTCTACAGGACAGCCTTGGTAAACAAAAAGTTTACAGCCCTGCAAGGTTCTCAGAGCTTACAGGTATGGCCTATAGCACGGTGGTTGAGCATTGTGCAAAAGGTATGATTGAAGCCAGACAGGACCGCCCCGGTAGTCCTTGGTTGATTACGGCAAGTGAAGTTGATCGCTGGAAAAGAGAGTAAACAATGAACGGCTACCTTACACCTCAGCAACTACTGGAAAAGTACAGGGAGATTGAGCCATGTTCCAGGTGGAGTACTGACACCATACTTGACATGTTCAGGCACTTTCACATCAAGGGCATCTACAATGATGACCAGGTGCTGATCAATGAAAACTCCTTTTTAAAGTTCATCGACAGCCTGTCCGCAAATCCCAACACCTTATGATCAATAAGCGAATTATTTCCCTTGGCCTCGGCCAACAGTCAACAGCTTTATACTTCAAAAGCTGCTTTGGAGAGTTACCCCGTGCGGACTACGCCATCTTCGCTGATCCAGGAGCAGAGAGTTCCGCGACATACAAGTACCTAAAGTGGCTGCAACAGTGGCAGAAAGAAAACAACGGCATTCCTATCATTATCGCCAGGGGTAAAACCTCCATCTATAGCGACCTGATTAAAGGGAGAAAGAATAAAGGCGAAGCCTTTTCTTCTATCCCCGCTTACACTAAAAATCCTGACGGAACTGTGGGTATGCTTCGCAGGCAATGTACCTACGACTACAAAATTGACCGAGTGAACAAGGCTATACGGGAAATCTATGGATTGAAGAGGTATGCCCGTACTCCAAACACTGAAATATGGCTTGGTATTACCGTTGAAGAATTGTCCAGGGTAAGGTATGCTGACTATGGCTGGCAAACCCACGTCTACCCCTTTTGTAACTATAGGACTACAAAGAAAGCAGGCCATAAATTAGACTATTTTTTAACCACCCGTTCAGATTGCGTCAATTGGTTAAAGGCCAAGAGTCTCCCAATACCTCCTAAAAGCTCCTGCTTCTTTTGCCCGTATCAGGGCAACGCAAGCTGGCTGAAAGTAAAGACGACCCAACCTAAAGAATGGCGCAAAGCAGTAAAACTCGACAAAGAACTTCGTAACAGTACAGCCAAAGGTGTAGAGCAGCCTATTTACCTGCACCGGCAATGTGTACCCCTTGACCAGGTGAACCTGAATGAAGACCAGCTCACCATGTTCGACCAGGAATGTGAGGGAGTTTGTGACGTGTAAACATTTGTAAACATGATCAATATACACCATCAGATAGATTATATAAACCGGGAACTCGAAAAGTACAGGACCGCCTACGACATTTCTCTGAATAGCCTAATAGACGGCAATAAAGGTATGCTCCCTGTTATCGTCCTGATACAAAACACTATTGATAATCTCCAAAGCATCAAAATATCATTGGAAACCTTAAAGAACATTGACTAATGACAGAAGTTACCCCAACAACCCCGCTTCACCTCAGCTTTGATTTTGGTGTAGTATTTAAAGCGCTCAAAGAGTACGTTGACAGCTATAACAGGCAACACCCCGAATTAAAAGAAAAGATCAATGCAAGCCACAGGGGTACCGCAGAACTGATTGTGCGGCTTTACATGAAGCAATTGAACGACTTAACCAGTGTTGCCCCCTATAGCCTTTCGGAAATGCCAGCCTTCAGGACGTATGTATCAAGCCTGGCAAGCTGCAAGGACTGCACCACACGCACCATATACAACCACAAGGAACGGTTAATGAAAGCTAACCTGATTATCGCAGAGAACCACCACGGAGGCGAAGGATTGGACTTGTGGATAAATCCTGAAATTATGTGGAAAGGGGCTTATATGATCACTTATTTGCCGGAAGGAGGCATCCAAAGAAGCCCGGTTTACTCGCTGATTACAGGGGATCGGAAAATAATTCATCCATTAGGACAGGAGCTACAGGAGCAAAACAATATTAATAGCAATGTGCATAACAAAGGCGTCCTACCGGACATGTGTGGCTTGCCTAAAGGCGAAGCCGAAACAGGAGCATATGACAAGAGCACCAGAAAAAATGCCGCTGACCTTGATGCGAAGCAAGCAAAAGAAGTTGTAGCCACCGCCTTGAATGCCTGTTTTTCAAAAAAAAATGAAGCAGATCCTGCAACAGAACCAGAAAAAATGCCGCAGCCGTGCCCACCAGAAAAGAAACAGGAGCAGCAGGCCGGGGGCGCGGCGCGCATTTTTTTACTCTCTCTGGTGCAGGAGTTCTGGGCTTATACCAAAGCCGTGTTATACCCGGAAACGGATTATAAACCCTATGAGGAATCGTCAATCCTCAACATGATCTACGTCTCAGTGTATGGCAGGTTCAAATCGCAGAAGACGCAGGAAGAATGGCAGAAATACCAGGATACCCTTTTAGAGCGAGTGAATATCGTCAGGAAATGGTTGGATCGGTCACCGGACAGGTGGTTACCCTCTGCCGATTTTTATTTTTCACCTGACAACCACAAAAATGGATTCGACAAAAACCGGATATGGTACGAACGGCAGGAAACCTTAAAGCTGCAGGTGAAGAATGAACTGGCCTTACAGAAGATGAAAAAGGAACTGGACCTTCACAACCAGGGCAAAGGAGTTTATGGTAGCATGAGCCGCTATCAATTGTTCGTAGCCCATAAGAGAAGACTGGATAAAATCAATGACGCTGGCATCACGGCAGCTTATGAAATAGCCTTTCGCAAAAGCCTGAACTTAAAAATGCAGCCACATGCCTGAGAACCTTAAAATCACTTCGCTTACCCGGTGTTGGGTGGTAAAAAAGGATGGTACGAAAAGGGTGTTTTATTCCAGGGATAAGCGCAGTAAAAGAAGCAGGCCGGATATGGCCTTGGGTATCAAAAGACTAAGAAAGATGTTGCTGGTGGGTGCCTTAAAGGATGATTGGTCGAAAGCAATTATTTACGAAAATAAGCCGGGAGGCACTGAAATAGAACGGGTAAACCCCTCTGACAAGTATCAGGGGTAAGACCGCGGCGCGGAAATTGGTGACCACTCAAATAAAAACATCACTTATGCATTTAGAAAAGAGAAAAACCAGCTTTTTTGAAAGAATTGAAAACTTCATGTTTTCCAGAAAGTTCATTTTTATAGGTGTTCTTTCAATCACCCTGCCACTGACGGTCAACCTTTATCAGCTATACTATAACATTTCACCGGTTGATGGCAATCATTTTAAGCATATCTATGCATTTGCTTACGCTTTTGCTTTTGCCATAGCCGTTCTGGTGTTCACCTTCCACTATATCCGGCATAAGCCTGTCATATTCGCCATATTCATTCTCATTGTGGAGATCCTGTTTTTTGACCCGTTTGATCCTATGGAGAATTATTTAATAAGGTTGACTAAAATATTTTTATGTGTTTTCGGTTCTTATACTGGCTACAGTTATGCGGAGTTATATGCCAAGAAAGCGGCTGAATCAAGGAAAAAGGATGTAAACGAAGCTGTTTACACAGCCGTAAACCAAACTGAAAACAACCGTGTAATCAAAGACAATGAATACCGGTGTCAGGAATGTGGTAAGCCTTTTAGTTCTATAAAGGCGCTGAACGGCCACATGGGAGCTCACCGATCAAATAAAACAGCTTAGAGGGGGAGAAATGAAGATGAAGACATTTAAAACAGTACTGATCTATACAGACCCAATAAAAAAGGTAGATTTTGAAGGAGAAGCCTATCTGATCAAAAAGATTTGGGAGGAAAAAGACCTCGAATATTGGAAGGTCGAGTTTGTTAATGATGGTCACCGTTGTTTACGGTTCATAAGGAAAGAACTGCCCCGTCATTTAGTATAATGTGGGGCAGCCTTATATATAAAGGTTATTGAAGCTTCAAAGCTATAAAATTCTTTGTTTACACTGTTTACATTTCTGCTCCCTTTTATAAACCAAAAAATATTAGCCCAATGGATTGCTAATAATTTTAGTATTTACTAAAATTGTAGGTATGAAATATAGCAAACTTGATTTGGAAGAAGGAATTTATAAGGTCAGGCAATACGGAGTTTATTGCTTGATGAAAGTAATGAAAAGAGAAGGAAGGCTATGCTATTCAATGGGAGCTGGCCCTGAGTTGCCGATCAGCGAATTGGACAAGTACTTTTCGCACCCCGTTGAAATCATTAACAAGGTTGCCGAGCACCATCCGCTTATTAATGTAAAAGTCTTGATAAAGTGGCAGGATCAGAACCTTGACCATTTTGAGATCGCATCCACTACCACTAAACATCTCCGGAATATTTTTGATGAATACCCGCAGTTATTGGAAAGGTTGAAATCCCCGTTTGTGAAATAGGACAATATATGGCAGAGAAAATTCAAATGGAACTGGAAGAAGGTGTTTACAAGATAAAGCA
>CBKWHA010000218.1:0-9015 GCA_966674115.1 uncultured Chitinophagaceae bacterium | reverse complement strand
TTATTTAAAACTTAAGTTATGCAAGCCTGGAAGGAATATCAGGAAAAGAATAAAGAACGCTTCTTAGAAGAAATGCTCGATCTGCTGCGCATTCCATCTATAAGTGCAAAAAGCGAGCACAAGGATGATATGCGCCGTTGTGCAGAGAAAGTAAGGCAAAACCTGTTAGATGCTGGTGCCGATAATGCCATTGTATTGGAAACGGCAGGGCATCCTGTTGTGTATGGCGAGAAGATTATTGATCCTTCTAAACCTACCGTATTGGTATATGGTCATTATGATGTGCAACCCGCTGACCCATTGGAGCTGTGGCATAGTGGGCCTTTTGATCCCACAATCAAAGATGGAAAAGTTTATGCACGGGGGAGCGCGGATGATAAGGGACAGTTTTATATGCATATAAAGGCAATGGAAACAATGATCAAAACAGCATCCCTACCCACTAATATCAAATTTTTGATTGAAGGTGAGGAAGAAGTTGGTTCACCTAACCTGGCTGCTTTTATTGCTGCACAGAAAGATCTGTTAAAAGCAGATGTCATACTGATCAGTGATAGTGCCATGATCAGTATGGAAAATCCTTCACTAGACATTGGTGTTAGGGGGTTATCCTATATCGAAGTTGAAGTAACGGGCCCTAATCGTGATCTGCACAGCGGTGTTTATGGTGGTGCTGTTGCCAATCCTATTACCATTCTGGCAAAGATGATCGCTTCCTGTCATGATGAGAATAACCATATTGCTATTCCAGGTTTCTATGATGATGTTGTGGAGGCTACACCGGCTGAAAGAGAATTGATGTCCAAAGCACCTTATGATGAAGAAGAATATAAAAAGGATCTGGGCATACAAGAGTTATGGGGCGAAAAGGGTTTTACTACAAATGAAAGGACCGGTATACGGCCTACACTGGAAGTAAACGGTATTTGGGGTGGCTACACTGGAGAGGGTGCTAAAACAGTATTGCCTTCAAAGGCCACTGCCAAGATCTCTGCAAGGCTGGTGCCCAACCAATCTTCAGAAAAGATCACACAAATGTTGCTTGATTATTTTAGGAAGATAGCCCCGCCTTCTGTTTCTGTAAAAGCATTTGAGCACCATGGCGGTGAAGCCTATATGACACCTATTGACAGCAAAGCATATCAGGCTGCTGCAAAGGCGATTAAAGAAACTTTTGATAAAGAGCCTATTCCGGTGCGGGGTGGCGGTTCTATACCTATTTGTGCCATCTTAGAGAAAGAGTTAGGCGTGAAGATCGTATTCATGGGTTTTGGGTTAGATAGTGATAACCTGCATTCACCCAATGAAAAGTTTAACCTTGAGAATTATTTTAAAGGAATAGAAACCATTCCTTACTTCCATAAGTTCTTTGCAGAGGGTTAATATTTTAGTTTATGTCAGAAAAAGAAAAGCTACGCCTTGATAAATATTTATGGGCTATCCGGTTGTTTAAAACCCGAACAATGGCTGCTGTTGCCTGTGATACCGGAAAGGTAAAGCAAAATGGCACAGCAGTTAAAGCTGCTAAAAACGTTTCTGTTGGGGATGAATACGAAGTAAAAACCGAAGCCAAAAAGTGGGTGATCAAAGTGACAGGACTACTGCATAATCGTGTGGCTTATTCTGAGGCAATCAAGTATTACATAGATATAACACCACAGGAAGAGTTAGACCGGCTTCAATTTCAGGCAGCTTCGTTTCATACAGGCAAGCGACCCAGCAAAATTGGTCGACCGACTAAGAAACAAAGAAGAGAATTAGATGAGTTTTTTGGAGAGGAAGGATAGAGAAATAGAGATTTAAAACCACTTATTCCGCCTCTTATCCCAAGTAGTAAAGCCAACTTTAAACTGCACAGGGTTCCGGAATTGGTTGGCGGCGGCGCCTACTACATATATTCCGATCTTGAATTTATCGAGAGGGTTAAATGGTGAATCAAATGCTCTTTCTACACCGACAAATAGTTCGGCATATTTCAGGTTGCGTTCCTGTGCATACAGAAAGCCAGCACCACCTACTTCACGTAATTGTAGCTTTTTGAACAATGGAATTTTATTCAGGAACAGGCCATTGAACTCATGGAACATATGTCCTTCAAAAAAGCGTCTGAATACAGGGAAGGTGGAGTCCAGCGATTGGAATGCTTTATGTGGATTCATGAACAGGAGCGGATCTCCTCTTCGCTGGAACTTATAATCAATCATTCTCAGGTCTGTTGTATTCAGGTATTCACCTGTTTTGACCGTATATTTTGAAACACCAAGCAGCCCTAAGTTCAATATCTGTTCTGCTCCAAATTCCAGGTAGTCGAAATTTACTTCGCTGCCAGCAATGCCTGGTACACCTTTCTCCCACATGACATAAAAGGTCGGGAATTTGGAGCCGAGAATGATCTTTTCCCTTGGCTCGCGTTTGTATCGTTGTGCAGGAGTGTATTGCAATTTGATTTTGCTGTAAAAGGCGTTGTATGGTTTAAAGGAAACAGCCCTGTTGTCATCCAGCACATTACCCAAAACACTGTCTACCAGTTTGCCGGTTTTATATTCATTCACTGAGCGGCGGAAGGCCATTTGAGCATCTGTATTCAGCACCAGTCCATTTAACAGCTCTATGCCATGACCTGCCCCTACATAATTATTCAGGTAAATGTTGTTGCGTTTGATCATGTTGATCCAAGCATCCCCTTCATAGATAAAGGCAAAGTCTCTGCCGGCCGAGAACCTGTAGGCGCCACGGCTGAAAGGGTTATATAATCTACCTACTTCAATATTCCCGTTCACATCATTGTTGCGAATGCCATAGCTAAGATCGGTATGCACATTCAGGTTTTTGCGCGATGTAAATGTTTTTGAATAGGAAGCATAAGCACTGATACGGCCCCCACCAAAAGCAAAGGGTTTATACAGGGAAATAAGTGGTGACAGGTGCCAGGTGCGCTCTTTGCGGTGGTCGCGGAAGGATTGGCCAAAGAAACCTAACTTTTTCCAGGTGATCTTGTTGATTAGTTGATCCAGAGAGTCTAAATAATGGTGGGAAAAGGCTAATTGCTGCAGGCTATCCTGGTAATGTAAAAAACCAGCTTCTCTGTTCGTTAGTGGCTGTGTACGTACGGTTTGCCAGAAAGTACTGTCCCTTTCATAAGCATTAGCTGCGGTTGCACTGATCTCGTCTGTAAAATGACGCCTGCCAAATTGTTTATTCAGTTCGTGGTTGGAAAAAGTAACTTCTGTTTGTCCTGAAAATGACCGTTTGTTGCCTCCTGTTTTATAGGTGAATTGCTGATGGGTCAACATCCAGGCTTTGTTGTTCACAAAACTGAAATCCTGCTCTACTTCAAAAAAGTCATATTCCTGCATATGATACCGCGGAAAACGGAAACGGGTATGCAGCACCACCCACGCACTGTCAGAAACCGTTATTTCGCCTTCTACGGTGGCATTGGTGACCTGCAAAGGTTTTACAGAGAAAGTATAGATGCGGTGCTTACCCAACCGCTGTATTTTGGTGGTTTTGAACTTGTATGCTAATAGACCGCTGTAACTGATTGGAGACAAAAACGGAGTGGGGGATATAGCAGGAACTTTTACCAGGTTGTCATAAAAGTTAAAGTTTCCTTCTGTAGCTGATTGGTAAAACAATTTTTTGGTGTTGCCGCTTCTTTTGACTGCCAGCCTTTCTTCTTTCAACCTGTTTCCTTTTTCCACATCTAATTTCAATAATATTTCAGCCATGGCCATGCCTTGCCATTCATTATCTTTTTTCTCATTGCGGGAGCCAGATGTTTCCTGAACTGCTTTGATGTATGCTTTACAAGTGTAGTTTCCCGAAACCGCCTGAATGCTGTCTTTTTTTCTGATCACCTGCCGCATGATCTCTTCGGCCCTGTCTCTTGCTTTTGCTTTTACTACAACTTCTGAAAGGCTTTGAGATTCTTCCTGAAGGATGATGTCTTTTTGAAGATTGTCGTTTACAACAATAGAGATCTCCTGGCTTTTGTAACCGATCATTGTAATCAGGAGATGGTAATTGCCTGCAACCAGGTTGAACTCAAAGCTGCCGTCCTGCTTCGTGAACATTCCCGATTTGGTTTCTTTTACACTGATCGTTACATAAGCCAACGGTTCCTGCCTGCTGTTGGTAACCTTTCCTTGCACTTTGAAAATTTGTGCCGGAACACTACATGAAAAAAGTAAAAAGAAGAAGAGTAAATATTTATACATACACAGGGACCCACCTTAGCAAGTGCAAATTTCCAGTTTTCTGGCATTATCTGCTCATAAGATTAAGTTATTGTGAGCAGGATAGTGCATAATGCCTGAGTTTTCCCTTATTTAGGATTTAAGGTTTATTAAGTATTTGTAATAATAGGTGTAATTTTGTTATTCCAGTTCCTGCCTCATGAATACTTTTAATTCCGGAAGCCTCTGGAAACAGTATTTAATATTTATGAAAAGCGGAGGCTATTATGTATGTACGCCTAACCTACTGCAAGTTTGTTACTTCCAAAATTAAAGAAGCAAAGAGGACCTATTTGGAAGAAATTGTTCCGGTCGTTTCATCGCAAAAAGGCTTGATTGATCTAATGTTACTGGAACCGACTGATCCTGGAGACGACTATATTGCTGTAACACTTTGGAATACGAAAGCAGATTCCGATGCATACGTATTTAGCGGAACTTTCCATAAAATGGTGACAAAAGTGGAAGGTTTTCTTGCCAAACCGCCTTATGTAAAAGCCTATTATGCAGAAAAGTTGATGATCCCGGCTTATTAATAAATCTGAACGGACTATAATTATCTTACCTTCTGGTCTTTGGAAAATAAAATTTATAGGCTAAGCGACCAATAGGAATCAGATAATTAATAACAGAGGCCTCGGTAAACATGCGAGGCTTTTGTTTAATTCGAACAGTTTTCATTTCACTTAAAAAAAGGAGGCAATTATGTATGTACGTTTAACTTATTGCAAGTTTGCACCTGCAAGTATTCAAGAAGCCAAAAGAATTTACAAGGAAGAAATCATTCCAGTCGTATTAAAGCAAAAAGGAATTATTGATGTTCAGTTGCTAGAGCCAATAGATCAAGCAGAGGATTATATTTCCATGACACAATGGAAAACTAAAGCCGATGCAGATCTATATGACTCAAGTGGTACTTATAAAAAATTAGTAGCAAAGTTGGAAGGCTTTTTTGCAAAGCAGCCTGTATTGAAGGTTTTTAATGTAGAAAAAGTACCGGTTCCCGCTTCCTGATCATGGAATTTAATTATTCTTGTTTCCTATTCAAACAAAAGCCTCACATATTTGCCGAGGCTTTTGTTATAGCTGCATAGCTAAAAAAGGGAAGTTTATGTTCCACGCTTTGTGTTCCACGACAGGTTTTATAACATTTTAGTGACTTTTACCAATTTTTAACACAGCAATTCTCGCCGATTTGTTTCAATGACTTTCTTTGCATACCATAAAACAAAAAAATTAAGTACTCCATTACTAAAACCTAATTGCATGAAGAAGTCTTATTTGATGGTGATTGCTGCAGGGTCTATGTTGTTTGTATCCTGTGTGAGTGGCAAAAAGTTGAAGAAAGAGCAAGCCCGCTATGCTGAACTGAATTCATTTTATACGAAAGTTCAGCAAGATCTGAAAGCCTGTCGCGAGGATGCTGAAGCTATGGCCAAATTGAAGGCTCAGTATGAATCTGAAATAGCTAATCTGAATAAAGAGGTGGCTTTTCTTAAAGAGAACAACAATGTGGTCGTAACCCAATTGAAAGATCTTTCTGTGATCTCCAGCGCCCAAGCTGAAAGTATTAAGAAGTCTCTGGATAATATTGGTTCAAAAGACTTATACATTCAGGACCTGCAAAAGAGCATGGCCCGCAAGGATTCATTAAATATGGCATTGGTGATGAACCTGAAGAGTGCCCTGAATGATATTAACGACAGCGATGTAGAAATTAAAGTAGAAAAGAGCGCCGTTTATATTTCTATTTCTGATAAAATGCTGTTTAAGACAGGCAGCTACGAAGTTTCTGACAGGGCAATGACCGTTTTGGGTAAAGTAGCACAAGTATTGAACAGCCACCCCGAAATTGAATTCCTGGTAGAAGGCCATACAGATAATGTGCCTATTAAAGGCGGACCTATTGTTGACAACTGGGATCTGAGCGTGAAAAGAGCAACTTCTGTAGTGCGCATTTTACAAAACCAGTTCAAGATCGATCCTAAGCGCATGACTGCAGGTGGCCGTAGTGAATTCCTCCCTGTAGCTGATAATAGTGATGCAGCGGGCAGAGCCGCTAACCGCCGCACCCGAATTGTGATTCTACCACAGCTTGATCAATTCTTTAAATTACTGGAAAAACCTCAGTCGTAAAAGATAAAATACCCTTTTAAGTTGAGGAGTATTGATAGCAGCAAAGCCATCCGCTGACCGGGTGGCTTTGCTGTTTCTATTTACAGGCTTTTTCCCCATTTAATCAATGCATCTACTTCTGCCGGTGCTCCATTGATCCTTTGGTTGGAACGCTGTTTCCCTAAACGTACTATAACCACATTATTTGAAGGTATTACGATAATATACTGCCCTAAAATTCCTCGGGCATAATAGATTGGTTCTTCTGCAGGGAAAATCCACCATTGATAGCCGTAGTAATTACATGGCTGTCCCATATTGTCAGGGATCATGCAAGGTGAAACAGATTTGATGAAATAATCTTTGGTGATCATTTCCTGTCCTTTCCAGCGGCCGCTGTCGAGCATTAATTGACCGATGCGGGCAAAGTCGCGGGTATTTGAGTTGAAGCAGCAGTATGCTTTTTCGTGACCACCCTCTTTGTCTGTACTCCATAAGGCCGGGTGTTCTGCGCCTAATGGTTGCCATAGTTTTTGGGAAGCATAATCGCTTAGTGACATGCCAGTAGCTTTTTCCAGGATCAATCCTAACAGTTGTGTATCACCGCTTTTGTAGGCATAATAGCTGCCTGGTTTGCGAATGATATTGACACCCGTAGCTGTTTTGTAAACATTATTGCCATAATACATCTCTGTAGTGACGGAAAGGGGGTTGACGTAGGATTCATCAAAATCGCTGCCGCTGCTCATGGTGAGCAGATCTACAAGACGCACTTTGCTTTTTTCGCCTCGTTTGAATTCCGGGAGATAGTTTCCAACGGGTTCTTCAAGAGATTTGAGTGCTCCTTCTTTCAGGGCAATACCTACAAGCAGGCTGGTGATACTTTTGGCGACTGAGAAGGAACCAGAATAAGATTTTTGATCGTAGCCTTGCCAGTATTTTTCAAATATAATAGAATCATTTTTTACAGCCAGCAAGCCGACAGTATTGAGTTCTTCCAGTATAGACTGCAAAGGGGCTGGCAGTACTGTTTTATTATAAGCAGTAGAAGATGGCCAGGGTTGGGGTGTTGCTGCTGCTACGGTATTATTGGTGAATATTTCATAATCGTTAATGCCAGCGAAATTGTACCAGACTGCTTTAAACAGGTAATTCCTGCCTGATGCGATTGCATAAATACTACCGATCAATACAATTGAAAGTAAAATGAGGCTGAGGCTTTTGAGGAGTTTCATGTAGCGGGTGTTTAAGATAGGAATTTACTTAATTTTTGGGGGAAATGGGAGGAAGATGGAGAATAAGCAATAGACAATTGGCAATGGGCAATTGGCAATGAGTGATGAGTGATGAGTAGGCGGAAACGGGGGTGTTGGTGGGGAGGAGTATAGGAATGTGTAGTATAGTATGCACGCAGTAGGTTTACTATAAGAAAGAGGTTTAAGGATTGGAGGTGGTATCTCCTTTGGAGTTTGAAGGTAAGGTTGCTGCTTTTTTCAGCATGTCGTTTCCAAATTGTTTTTTTATATCATCAACAGCTTTGAACAATTCCATTTTTTCTTCTGCATTATCAAACAAATTCATTTGGAGGGTCATAGGTACGAGCTGGCTGAAACGGACACCCAAGAGGCGGACTTTTTCTCCTTTTCTATACAATTTGGTAAACAGATTTTTGGCTTTGGCAAGAAGTACGTTGTCCAGGGCAGTATAATCGATCACCTCCTGCCTTGAAACAGTTTCAAAATTTGCGTAGCGGATCTTTACGGTTACACAGCCGGTTAATTTTTCTTCTTGCCTTAAGTCGTAGGCTGTTTCTTCGGTAAGCTTTACCAACTCGGTGTGCAGAAAGGTGATATCATTACTGTCCTGGTGAAAAGTGTTTTCGTGGGAAAGCGATTTCTGTTCGCTATATGGTTCTACAGGATTGTGGTCTATGCCGTGGGCTTTTTCCCACAGCCTTTTACCCCATTTACCCAGGTGAAACTCCAGCAGGTCGACGGGTGTTTGTGCCAGTTGCCCAATAGTGCTGATACCCATGCTTTGTAATTGTATTGCAGTTTGTTTGCCCACCATTGGAATTTTGTCTACAGTCATGGGCCAGAGAAAGGCGGTTTCTTTACCGGCCGGGATTTCCAGATAGCCATTCGGTTTGGCCTCATTGGTGGCCATTTTGCTTACCAATTTACTTGTTGAAAGGCCGTAAGAGATGGGCAAGCCTGTTTCTTTGATGATCTTTTCTCTTAATTCTTTTGTGTATTGGCTAACGCCGAAAAAGCGGTCCATGCCGGTGAGGTCGCAGTAGAATTCGTCGATGGAGGCTTTTTCGAATTGGGGAACGGATTGGGCAATGATCTCTGTTACGATGCGTGAATACCGGCTGTAATCGTGGTAGCTGCCTTTCAGGAAGATGGCGTGGGGGCACAGGCGTTTAGCCGTTAGAGCGGGCATGGCACTTTGAATTCCGAATTTCCGCGCTTCATAGCTGCAAGCCGCCACAATTCCACGCTGACCATCACCGCCTACGATCAGCGGTTTGCCTTTAAGGGCAGAATTTTTTAGAATTTCTACAGATACAAAAAAAGCGTCGAGGTCAAAATGGGTAATATGTCTGGGGGCGTCTGCCATTTGTCAAAAATCGGGAAAAGAGGTTTAAGGGCAATGGGGA
>CBKWHA010000217.1:0-9051 GCA_966674115.1 uncultured Chitinophagaceae bacterium | reverse complement strand
GAAATTGAAAAAGCACACCCGGATATTTACAACATTCTGTTGCAAGTGCTGGATGATGGTCAATTGACAGATGGCTTAGGCAGGAAAGTGGACTTCAAGAACACTACCATCATCATGACATCAAATATCGGTGTTCGTCAGTTGAAGGATTTTGGAGAAGGTGTTGGTTTTGCTACACAAGCTCGTATGCAACATGCGGAAGACAACCACAAAGCTGTAATTGAAAAAGCTTTGAAACGTACTTTCTCACCAGAGTTCTTGAATCGTATAGATGATGTGATCATATTCAACTCGTTGACTAAAGAAAACATCTTCGAAATCATCGACATCCTGATGAAAGGTGTGCTGAAGCGTCTGAATAATTTGGGCTTTAGCCTTGAATTGACACCAGATGCTAAAGAGTTCCTGGCAGATAAAGGGTATGATCAGCAATTTGGCGCCCGGCCATTGCACCGTGCCATCCAGAAGTATCTGGAAGATCCACTGGCAGAAGAGATCCTGAATATGCACATCAAGCAAGGTGATATCTTAAAGGCAGATCTGGATAAAGAAAATGGTAAGTTGAAATTTGAATTACAAAAGCCGGTAGAAGAAGCTAAAGCTTAATCTGGCTTACATCGTCTATACAAAGCTGCTACAAACGTGTAGCAGCTTTTTTTGTGTCTTTTTGTTATTCAGTATATTATTTCCATTTTTGCGAAGCCGAAAACCGGTTTGACAGGTTAAACTAAAGTAGAAGTTGATGACAAAGAAAAAAAAGATAATTATCACTATAGATGGATGGTCGTCCTGCGGAAAAAGTACGCTGGCAAAGCAGTTGGCAAAAGCCTTGGGATATGTTTATGTGGACAGTGGCGCTATGTATCGTGCTATTACTCTTTATTTCTTACGTAATCACATCGATTGGACACATAAAAAGGCGGTTAAAGAAGCTTTGCAGAACATTAGCCTGGAATTTAACTATAACCCTCAAAGTGAAAGTTCAGAAATATATCTGAACAGCGAAAATGTTGAATATGTAATCCGCGATCTGGTAATTGCAGAGAAAGTAAGCGAAATTGCTGCGATTAAGGAAGTCCGTGAATTTGCTGTAGAGCAGCAGAAAAAAATGGGAGAGAAGAAAGGCATTGTTATGGATGGCAGAGATATAGGAACTGTTGTTTTTCCTGATGCTGAGTTGAAGATTTTTATGACAGCAGATAATGCCGTACGGGTAGAAAGGCGCTTTCAGGAACTTTATGAAAAAAATCCAAATATTACACTTGAAGAGGTGAAAAATAACCTGGAGCTCCGCGACTATATAGATTCGCACAGGGAAATAAGCCCGTTAAAAAAAGCGGATGATGCAATCGTTTTAGATAACACACAGCTTACTCCGAAAGAGCAATTTCAAAAAGCATTAAAAATGGTGCATGATGTTATAGGTCATTGATGGTGCAACTTATCTATACATAAAAAGGGCTGTTTCGTTCTTTGAAACAGCCCTTTTTATGTATAGAGACGGTTCTTGAGTTTTTCTCTGAGAATGTGATTAATACTTAATTATTGTCTTTGTCATTAATCTTTAGAAGTTCTACTTCAAATATCAAAACAGAGCCCGGAGGAATTGAACCTGCTCCCTGTGTACCATATCCTAATTGGTGAGGAATGTACAGTTTATACTTAGAACCAAGCGGCATAAGCTGCAAAGCTTCGGTCCAGCCACGAATAACGCCATTCAATGGAAGAGATATAGGCTGTCCTCTTTTATATGAATTATCAAACTCTTCGCCGTTTAAAAGTGTACCTGCATAATGTACAGTTACAGTATCGGTTTCCAATGGTTTAGGACCAGTACCTTCTTTTAATACTTCATACTGCAGGCCTGAAGCTGTTGTTTTTATTCCAGGTTTTGTCTTATTCTGGGCCAGGAATTTTTCTCCTGCTTCAATGTTTCCTTTTGCTTTAGCTTCCTGTGCTTGATTCATATACCGCATCATGATCATATTGGCCTCTTCGTTTGATAGTAAAACTTTCTTTTTGCCGATCACGTCATTGATGGCTTTATTAACTAAATCAATCTTTATATCAGTAAAACCCTGTTGCACATAAAAGTTAGCAAAGCTGATACCCATGGCATAGCTGGCAGAGTCGTTCAGGTTTTTCAGGGCAGGTGCTGGTTTAGCTGCAGCAGGAGTTTTTGGTGCACCTACGGCAGTTTTCGGGGCCGGAGATTTCTTAACCTGGGCAGAAGCAGAAATTGCGCAAAATAAGCAAGCTGCAAATAAGGTTTTTTTCATGTTTATTCTTTTGTTTTAATTAATTCTATAAAATGCTTTTGTTTTGACGTTTAAAACAGCATTAATTGCAGGCTGTTAACATGGCTGCAGCATTTTATTTGACAACTGAATCTGCAAAAATAAAGGTGTAGTGAAAAAGGTGGTCTTAAAAGCTGTTAAGATTCTAAAACAAATTGGTTCAAACTGGGCTATTAAAAGGATATTTTTAATAAAAGGAAAAAATATGGAAGAATTTAGCAGGCCGGTACAAATCCGCTGGTCGGATCTGGATCCGAATTTTCATTTACGGCATTCTGTTTATTATGATTGGGGCGCTTTTTGCAGGATTGAGTTTTTAAATCAGTTCGGACTTACTGCTGATGTAATGTATAAACTCCAAATAGGACCAGTATTATTCCGGGAAGAGTGTGTTTTCCGAAGAGAAATAGTATTGGGAGACGACATTCATATCTCTTTATACCTCACCAAAGCCCGTGCTGACTATTCACGCTGGAGCATACGGCATGAAATCGTAAAAAATAAAACAATAGTTACTTCCAAGCTTTCGGTTGACGGTGCCTGGATCCATATGCAACAAAGAAAACTGATTACTCCTCCTGAACATGTACACAATGTATTTAGCCAAATGCCTAAATCAGAAGATTTTACCTGGCTATAAATGATTCTATAAAGAGAGAAAGGTTATTTTATGTGCGTTTTGTTCTGTATAACGGTGTAGTATCTGCCGGATAGAAGCATTATCTTTTAATGGCTGCAATTGCGCTTTTAATTTTTCTACTTCATGATCCTTCATTTCCTGCTCAATGTAGCCCATGCCAAATAAGGTTCCCTGTTCTACCAGTATACAGGATAATTGGTTCTCTTTAAGACCTTTGTCAAAGACAATATAAGATGGCCTTTCTTTCAAAGATGCCAGCGCTTCGGTTACTCTTGTATTATAGGTGTCAGCAGGTTCCAGTTTTTCACAAGCACCATTGCAGTAATTCTCTAAAATGCCAATACATTTTTCGTTATCGGTCTGAACATAACACAAACGGGGACACAATTGAAATTTTGTAATTAGTTTTTTCAGAAAGTTATGTACATCCACCTTGTAATGAAAACTGCAGACTGGTTGGCTATGCCTTCTTTTTTTATCTATTACAAGTCGTTGATAACCATTTTGATCTTCATACACGTAAATTCCAAAAATTTCATCCTGTACCTTTTGTGCCTGATTGAAAATGGGCCATAACCTCTTTATCTCTGCTGCCTCCAGGAGGGAAGCCATCAGTTCAGTGGCACATTCTTTAAATGTGATGGCAAATACATAACGCAAAAAGTTTTGCCTTTGCCGGCCATCAGAATTGTTGCTGAAATGGCTATTGACCCTTTTTTTGATGTTTTTTGCTTTGCCCACATAAACGACCTTACCTTTCTGATCATGAAAATAATAAATACCGGGAGTTGAAGGTAGTTGGTTAAAATGCTGCTGAGGAACATTTGGAGGGAGTATCTGTTCTTTAGAATTCCTTAACAGGCTGGCAGCAATGACTTCTTCTTTATCGTGTGCTAAAAGTTTTTGAAACAGTATAGTGGTAGCATTTACATCCCCGCCAGCACGGTGCCGGTTTGTTAATTCTATTTCCAGCGACTGACAAAGATTTCCCAGGCTATAGGAGGGCAGGCCCGGAAAAATTTGACGAGAGAGCCGGACTGTACACAATTTTTTTTCATGTAGCGTATAGCCATAGTGTTCCAGGTGGCTTTTTACAAAAGAGTAATCAAAATTTACATTATGAGCCACAAAGATGTTTCCCTGTAATAAAGTGAAGACCTGTTGTGCTACATCTTCAAATTGGGGGGCATCCTGTACCATCTCGTTTGAAATGCCGGTGAACGCCTGTATATATTTGGGAATAATTTGATTGGGGTTTATTAGCGTTTCGAACTCTTCTATAATTTTTTCCCCATTAAAAATGCGGATAGCAA
Organism: uncultured Chitinophagaceae bacterium; assembly: GCA_966674115.1. Lineage (GTDB taxonomy): Bacteria > Bacteroidota > Bacteroidia > Chitinophagales > Chitinophagaceae > Flavisolibacter. The sequence continues at coordinate 4,801 of CBKWHA010000217.1, read as the reverse complement.
TTTCAATGATTCCGTTAGCTGCTGCGTAACCACCGGTTGTTTCAATATCTACAATAGCATACATCGTCTTTGATTACTTTTGAAAGTTCAGGAAAGGCGAACGAAGTTCTAAAATAATTAGCAATGCAGCAATTGAATGATAAATTTTTAATGTTTTACAACAGAATTCAAAAGGTGTATAAACATTTAAGTAAGCAGGCAAGCCGGCAAGGCATTAGCTGTTATCGTGTTTATGACCACGACTTGCCTGAATTTCCCTTTCTTATTGAAATTTATGGAGACAAACTGTATGTATCTGAGTATAAACGCAGGCATGAAATGTCAGATGAGGCCCATGAGACATGGCTTGATGAATGCAAACTTGTGATGTCAGAAGTATTACAGGTGAAAGTAGAAGATATTTATGTAAGAATACGGCAACGAAAAGCCGGCCGGCTGGGCCAATACCAAAAATTAGGTGAAGTTAAAAGTGAATTTATAGTAACTGAAAATGGATTAAAGTTTATAGTTAACCTGGCTGATTATCTTGATACCGGCTTATTCCTGGACCATCGCATTACCCGGCAAATGGTGAGGGAGACGGCAAATGGTAAAAAGATGCTCAACCTTTTTTGTTATACGGGCTCCTTTTCTGTATATGCAGTTGCAGGCGGTGCAAAAGAAGTTGTTTCAGTTGATCTGTCCAAGACTTATCTTGACTGGGCGGGCCGGAATATGAAGATCAACTTTCCTGACTTTACCCATCATACTTTAGTTCATGCTGATGTAAAACAGGAATTACGAAAAATGCAAGCGGAGTCTTTTGATATAATAGTAATGGATCCTCCAACGTTCAGCAACAGCAAGCGAATGGATGATTTCCTGGATATACAGCGTGATCACGTTGAATTGATCAATGAATGCATGCGTTTGTTAAGTCCTCAAGGCGTATTATTCTTTAGCACCAATTTCCGGAAATTTCAACTGGAGCTTGAAAAAATAAAAGCAACCAACATCAAGGATATCACCAAGGCAACCACACCATTTGATTTTACAGGGAAGCTTCACCGATATTGCTTCAAGATAATGAAATGAATAAGCCGCTGGTTTTCAGCGGCTTATTTTATAATCAACGCATATTTATAAAGAAAGGGTGTTTTATTTATTGCTAATATAATGATTTTTTACGAAGTAACTATTAATAAACGTAAGCTAAAGCCGTTCTATCACTGGAAGTAAAAGGACGATTGACACCTGCACCAATACATGCCAGCATCCAGGATGCATAACTGGGGCCGGTTGGTGTACCGGGAATATGTACTGCACCTACTCCGGTAGTCGATTGACCTTCATTGCCACCATAACCGCAGCTATAGCTCCTGTTCATATAATCTGTATGTCGGAATCCTATACAGTGGCCTATTTCATGCGCCATAATTGTACCTATATAGTTTATATTTTTAGTGTCGGTGCCTGTGCTGTAATGATAGGTATTCATCTTAATTTGATAATATGGATCTCCATAACTGTTTGGAAAACCTGCCGATCCAAGTGTATTGCTAACTTCATAGTAGGCATTTATGGTGATATTCGCCCCGGTAGTAACCCTTTGAAATTTTATCCGGAGATATTGTGCATTGTAGCGGCGTATCGCTTCGTTTAAAGCATAAGAAAAAGCGGCGCTGTGTTTAGAAGAACTGCTATTAAGTGCAATTTTAATAGTTGGATGCTTTGAGACGCTCACCAACTTAAAAGTGCGGTAATGTTCTTCCTGTGCAATGATAAGTTCAGGTGTGCCGGGCGCATCATTCAGTTCGCTTTCCGATAAAAAAATATCTCCCTCTACTATATAACCATCGGCAACCTTTTTTACGCCTTGATTTCCAAATCCTAATTTTTGGATCTTGGAAAGGGTTTCTTGAGAAATTTCAGAAGTTTCATTTGTCACAACTTCTTTTACGTCTTCTTTTTTGCAGGACACGAATGTTAAAGCTAAAAACCCAGCAGCTACAAAACATAACGCAAGCTTTTTCATGTGTTTCCGTATTTAAGAATTGAATATTGGTTTAATTGAATTTACTATGTTTCAACATACTGTACATTTATATATAAACTCTTATTAAAGATTTAATCAAAAATTAAGTATAAACACTTAGATATTTGTAGTTTCCTCAAATTTTTTTGTAGTTCCTTCATGCCTAGAAGGTTTCACTTAAAAAAAATAATATATACCTATAAAACAAAATGTTGCACATATGTTTCTTTGTGGCTCATGATTATTAATAGGAAGATTGTTGTGTTGTTTTAAAAGGAGGTTTTAATTTAAATTGCTGCAATGTGTCGTTTCCCCTTACTGATTATTTGTTTATTTATCTTCTTTATAGGCTTCGCACAAAATGATACGATAAAGCTGAAACCCCGGCAGCTTTCTTATGATTTACAGCAAATACTTGGTAAAAAGGGTATGGATAGTGTAGAATTGGTAGTAACGATGGACAAGGACCTCGATATTCTAAAAATCCGCTTGAAAATCAGGTTATTAGAACAATACGCGCCTGCCTATATTTTCAAAATAAAAGTGAGGCAGGATGAGCTTGAAGACGTGCTGAGAGCTATGAATCCCAAGTTCGCCAGCCTTTCACACAAGCCAAAGGAAGAACTTACCACGGGCAGCCTGGACATTACGCTTAACAGGTTAAATTATGTACAGAGCCAGGATAGACAGGTGAAGGGAGAAGGTGTGGTAATTTCTATAAAAGAACAGCGTTTTGACACGGCTGACATTGATTTTCAGAACCGTTATATCAATTCAGGCAGGGCTGCGTCTAATGCAACGACGCACGCTTCAGTAATGGCAACAATTGCAGCCGGGGCCGCTAATTCATCTCCATTTGCACAAGGGGCTGCACCTGCCGGTACATTAACTTCTTCCAGCTTTGCATCGCTTTTTCCGGATCCGGATTCTGTATACAGGAATTATAATGTTTCTATTCAAAACCATTCATACGGAACAATTATTGAAAATTTTTATGGAAACGAGGCTTTCGCTTATGATGTGAATGCCGTTAACAATCCAGGTTTGCTGAATGTCTTTTCCAGTGGTAACTCAGGTGATGCTTCTGCTGAAACTGGTTCTTATGCAGGTATAAATGGTTTGGCTAACCTTACGGGTAATTTCAAACAGGCAAAAAATATTCTTACTGTTGGTGCTGTTGATTCTTTCGCAATTGTAGATGTCCGCAGCTCCAAAGGCCCGGCCTTTGATGGCAGAGTAAAACCGGAGCTTGTTGCTTTTGGCGCCGATGGCAGTTCCGGTGCTGCTGCTATGGTTTCTGGTACGGTTGCTTTAGTGCAACAGGTTTACAGGCAAAGCCAAGGTGGAGCTACACCTGATGCTGCATTGGTTAAGGCAATAATCTTAAATAGTGCTGATGATGTACGTAATGATCATGTTGATTATGCTACCGGATATGGCAATCTAAATGCCTGGAAAGCCGTTGCTACTGTTTTGGAGCATCGTTTTTTGTCTGCTTCCCTTACCAGTGGAGAATCAAGGACTTTTCCTATTGTTGTTCCGCCTGGTGTTGCTCAATTAAAAATTACTGTTGCTTGGACAGACCCTCCTGCTACACCCAATGCAACAAAGGCTTTGGTAAACGATGTGGATGCAATGCTGTTATTACCGGCCACAAATGAGAGCTGGCTACCCTGGGTGCTGAGTCCTTTTCCACATGCTGATTCTTTAAGAAAACCCGCGCAGCGGAATCTGGATACTTTGAATAATGTGGAGCAAATTACAATCGACAGCCCACTACCCGGTTCTTATCTGTTGCAGATAAAAGGAACAAGAATAGCCTCTGAAAGTCAGAAAGTCTTTGCTGCCATTGAAATAGATACAGCTAATAGTTTTGAGTGGACTTATCCAGCAAAGAATAACCATGTCATTGCTGGGACGAGCAATGTATTGCGCTGGCAAACCAACCTGACAACTACGGGAAAATTGGAATATTCATTAGATGGGACTAATTGGCAAACTATTTCTGATCATGTTTCATTGGATAAGGAATACTATCAATGGCAGGCTCCGGATGTAATAAAAAAAGCTTCTCTTCGCATGTCAGTCATTGGTTTGCCTGTAGCTGAATCTGATACATTTGTCATCAGCAGACAAACAAGAGTACAGGTTGGTTTTAATTGCGAAGACTCCTTTTTACTGTATTGGAACGCTTTGCCGACAATTTCTCAATACCAGTTATATCACTTGGGCGATCAATATTTACAGGCAGACCTGCTTGTACAGGATACCTTTTTAATATTGAACAAAGCACAAAATCCTTCACTCTTTTATGCTGTTGCGCCAGTTGCAGAAGGTAAGGAAGGTTTAAAAAGCAATACCATTAATTATACTGCATTAGGTGTAGGTTGTTACTTCAAAAGTTTTTATATACAAGAAAAGGCCAACCAGTTTGTAGTAATGAAAGCCGAATTGGGAAGTCTTTACAATGTTGCTGGTATTAGTTTACAAAAACAGGCTGGCAATAGTTTCATTGATATAGCTTTTATAAATAATCCGGATACCCTTTCTTTTTTGTTTACGGATAGTACTTTGGTTCAAGGCATTCAATACTATCGTTTGCAAGTGAGGTTAACAAATGGTGGTGTTGCTTACAGCGAGATAATCCCTGTTGTACATTTTTCTTCTTTACCTATTTTGGTCTATCCTAATCCATCGCCACAGGGCGCGCCGGTTACTGTTTTAACCAGTGAGCCAGGACAATATTTTATTGAGGTTATTGACGTACAAGGCAGGAAAATAAAAGAA
>CBKWHA010000216.1:0-9264 GCA_966674115.1 uncultured Chitinophagaceae bacterium | reverse complement strand
CAGCATTTTCCAGGCTAAATGTAAATTTCACTTTGCAGTAATCCTTGGTTTTAAAGTATGTTTTCTGTACCATTTGTGTTTGTTTATTAAAGGAGTTTGTTAAGGTTTAATACCAAAAATAATAAAAAGTAACCTTTCAATTAGTTTAAATATTTAAGAACAATCACTTATTACATACCACTTATTGAAAAACAGCTTATTAAATTAACAATTTTATTGGAAAAAGCACAATAGTCCGTTTTATTACTAACATAGAAATCATTAGACTAATAATCTATATCAATTTATATAATATATAACTACCTGCTGTTATATTTCAGGTCAATATACCCTTTTTTTTAAAACAGCAATCTGATTGTTATCAGCACCAGAAAGGAAATTGCAGGCCTGAATCAAATAAAAAAAGTCCTCAATCTTTCGATCGAGGACCTCAGTTTGGTCGGGAAGACTGGATTCGAACCAGCGACCCCTTGCACCCCATACAAGTGCGCTACCGGGCTGCGCCACTTCCCGAACTTTCTTCGACAAAGTTACGTAAGTAACCTTGCTCCGAAATGGGTTGCAAATGTAAAGTAAAAAATTAAAAATCTCATCATTTAAACATGTAGCTTGCAAAGAAAAATGACAGAAGAAAGGAAGAAAAAAATACATTCAGTATTATCTAAACGGCAAAACGACCTGACAATAGTATTGGAAAATGTTTTTGATCCTCATAATATTTCTGCCATTATGCGTAGTTGCGACGCAATTGGTGTGCAGGAAATCTACGTTCTCAATACCAAAATACCTTTTCATAAAAACTGGGGCTTCCACAGCAGCAGAAGTGCGTCGAAATGGATTACAGTATTTCAGTTTAATGATGTTGTAAAATGTTTCGCCGAGGTGAGAGCAAAATATTCAAGAATACTGATTACCCAGCTTACTGAAGACGCGACAAATTTATTTGATCTCGACCTTACCCAAAAAACAGCCCTGGTCTTTGGGAATGAACAATATGGGGTAAGTGAAGAAGCAATAAGGCTGGCTGATGGCAACTTCAAAATTCCTCAGGCAGGCATGATACATTCTTTGAATATCAGTGTAGCTTGTGCGGTAACGCTCTATGAAGCCTATCGTCAAAAAGAAAAAGCCGGTCATTACCAACAACAAAAATTGTCTGAAATCGAGTATACAAATATTGCTAAACAATGGGGATTGACATATGAAAAAACTTTATAGCCTGTTATTCATATTTCTTCTATATCTCTCTTCAACTGCCCAGGAAATTCCAAAATGGAAAATAGAGCAGTTGGAGTCTTATATTAAAAATGCAGACAAGCCAACCATCGTTAATTTTTGGGCTACCTTTTGCAAGCCCTGCATTGAAGAGATACCATACTTTCAAAATCTAGCAATGAAATATAAAAGCTCGGGTATCCAATTGCTCCTGGTTAGCCTTGATTTACCTGAAGATTATAAGAAAATAAAGCCATTTGCTATTAAACGGAAGATTACGGAACCTATCGTTTACTTAGATGAAACCAACGCAGATATATTTTGTCCAAGAGTTGATGAAAGCTGGAGTGGTGTTATTCCGGCCAGCTTATTTTTTAATCCATTAACCAGTTACAGGGTTTTCTTTGAAGATCAATTATCAGAAGCCAAGGTTGAAGCCCAAATCAAAGCAATGTTGGGAAAAGTAAACGCACGCAAATAAACGCTTATAAACCGGCTACGTCATCCATCCTTTTAATCCTGCATCCTACTGATCTTGTTTCTTTTAGTGTAATATCTTTACCCGATAGCATTTCCTCAATGGCAATGATCAGGTGTTCCCTGGTTACTGCACCTGAATTTCCGGGGTTATCATTAATAGCACCGTGATAAACAAGTATCCCGTCTTTATCAAACAAAAAACATTCAGGTGTACGTTCTGCGCCAAATGCATTGGCAATCATGGCATTCTCATCGATAGCATAATACCAGTTCCATGATTTTTCACGTGCATGTTTCTGCATGGCATAAAAGGACTCATCTCCCTTTCTCTGCCCTTCACTCGAATTGATCATTACAAATCCTACCTGGTTCTTATATGAATACTCTGAAATAGCAGCAATTCTTTGTTCATTCCTTTTTACAAAAGGACAAGTATTGCTGCCAAAAATAATAAGGAGTCCGTTTGATTTAATCATGTTATTGAGCGTGATCTCATTACCGCTTATATCTTTGAAGGCAACATCCCCCATGGGAATCTCAGAACCAATCGGTATATTTTTAAAAGTGGAGAATGCCAGAAAAAATGGCATTAGCAGTATGAACAAAACAGAGGATTTCATATTAAATGGTTTGGGGTATAATTGTCAAGACTCAAAACCATGCCGGATATGAATATCCTTTTTAGTCCTTGTTGGCAATTAAAACCGTAAATACCACATTAAATACGAATTAGTGAAACGTATAAATACTCGCTACTTAAAAATGTTCTTTACACAGGTAAGATTGAAAATAAATTATTTGTAGCCATTGAAATTGGAAAGATTTGCGGAAAAATATCGACTAAAGGCCCAGACAGATCAACATTTAACTCATCAATAAAACTCTATTCCTGTTTCACATTCAAAACATAAATCTGAATTTAATTGTTTTCTTTAATAATATCAGCATTGGGTATTTGCAATTCTTTTTCCAACATTATTTCAGGTAGCGTAACAATAAACGTTGTGCCTACACCCGGTTTACTTTCTGCTTCAATAAACCCATTATGCCGGTCTACAATTTTTTTACAAATGGATAAGCCAATACCTGTTCCTTCAAATTCATGATAACTATGTAATCTCTTGAATACAACAAAAATGTCCTTAGCATATTTAGGATCAAAGCCAATCCCATTATCCTTAAAGTAAATCCGGTAATAATTGTTTTTAACCTGTATTGTAGAGTTATCAGCTATTGCAGTATTATTTATCAATTCTGAAGCCTTGACTTTCTCGCTAAATATATTTATTTCCGGAACACAATCTTGCTTGCAGAATTTCAAAGAATTACTGATAATGTTTTGAAACAACTGTCTGATTTGCGAAGGAATAGCCCAAACAACAGGCAGACCGGCGATATCTACTTTAGCATTCTTATGAATAATTTCGTGTTCAATATCCGATAAAACCTCTTGCAATAAAAGATCGAGATTTGTTTCTTCAAACCCTTGGATATCATGAGTGTGACGCGAAAACTTAAGTAGGTCATTTACTAATTGCTGCATCCGGCCCGATGCTTTTACTATCTTCTGAAGTTGTTGTTCGATGTCCTTTTCCAGTTTGTCTTTATACTGTGCGGTAATCCTGTTACTGAAAAGCATGATCTTTCTTAACGGCTCTTGCAAATCATGCGAAGCTACAAAGGCAAAACGGTCAAGCTCTTCAACTGTGTTTTGCAATTGCTCATTATTTTGCACCAACTGAAGGTTCAACTCTTTTACTTTTTCTTCACTCAGCTTTCTTTCCTCGATTTCCCTGGCAAGATTTGCATTTGCCGCCATTAACTTTCGCTCCTGTTGCTGTAATTGTGCATTCTTTTGAAAAATTTCTGCAAACACACTTACCTTATACCGCATTAATTCAGGATTAATTGGCTTGTAAATGAAATCAACAGCCCCCATTTTGTACCCTTCAAACATCTTCTCTTCTTCGTAATTGTGCGCCGTAATAAAAATGATAGGGATATGTTTTAGCTTATCACGCTGATAAATCAATGAAGCCGTTTCAAAGCCATTCATATCAGGCATTTGCACATCCATCAGTATCAGGGTAAAATCATGCTGATGCAACAATATCTTCAAGGCTGCACGCCCGGAAATGGCTTTCACTATTGTATAACCGTCTTTTTCAAGAATGGTCTCAATAGAGAAGAGGTTATCTTCCCTATCGTCTACTACCAATATCTTCATTTCCGACTTAGCGAAAGGCTTTTCTATACTCGTCAAATCCATTGTTCAAAATTTAAATTATAATGTACTCACATCAAACCTCACTTATACAACCAAACCCTCATTAAGGACATCAATTGGTCTATTTTAACTGGTTTTGTAATATAGTCAGATGCACCTGCCTCTATACATTTCTCTCTGTCGCCTTTCATGGCTTTCGCAGTAACGGCGATTATGGGTAAATTGTTGTTTTTATGTTCCCTTCTGATTTTTTGCATTGTTTCATAACCATCCATTTCTGGCATCATAATATCCATGAGCACCATATCAACCTTACCGTTTTCATTTAATATTTGAATGGCTTCTTGTCCGCTTTCTGCCGTTATGGTCTTAATGTAATACTTTTCAAAAGCAGCAGTCAATGCAAACAGATTCCGCACATCGTCATCCACTACAAGTATTGTTTTACCAGCCAACACATCTTCCTGTGAACGTAGATTTTCAATAATTTTTCGTTTTTCTGGCAATAGATCTTTATGGTTAATATGCAGGTGCATGACTGCTTCTTCCAGCAATTGCTCCAACGAACCAACGCTTTTCAATAGAATACGATTCGCATATTGCTTCAACTGCGTTTTCTCTTTAACAGAAAAATCTTTAGCGGAATAAACCAATACAGGGGCCATTTGCATTTTCTTCAACGAATTGATCTCTGATACAAATTCCATTCCGCCAATGTCTGGCAGCATGTAATCAACGATCACACAATCATAATAGAAGTTGGAAACCAGTTCAATTGCTTCCTTTCCCGAAGAGGCAATTTCAATATGGATGGCTTCTCCGTTATCTAACATCTTAGCGATCTGTGAAGATTCGATCTCATTGTCTTCAACGATCAACAACCGCTTTGGATTTTGTTCATGAAATTGAACGATGTCTTTGAAAAGAATGGTCAGCGCTTCGGATTTCAGGGGCTTTAAACTAAAGCTTCTGGCACACCGCTGCATGGCCAGCAGTCGGTTTTCTTCACCAGAAATAAGATGTACCGGGATATGCCGGAAATTTATATCATTCTTAAATAAATCCAGGATACGCCAACCGCTTGCATCCGGAAGCTTTACATCCAATGTAATGGCAACAGGGTTATATTTATTAGCAAGGTCAAGTACCTCACTAAATCCCCTTGCAACAACTACTTTCAGCTCCACTTCATGAGCCTTTTCTATCATGATCTTAGCAAAGCGCAGATCATCCTCTACAACCAATACTACCTTATCATTGGTAGTTATAATATTCCGGTCATCGCCTGTTTCATTAATAATTTCTTTTAAACTGTCGATTTCCTTACTTTCTGAACGTTTTATGGTTTGTGCCTGCGAAATAGACACATTGTTATTTTTGGATGCTACACTGAATTCTTCAATATTGTTTAAACTGTTTTGTTTTTCTTTTTTAACAATAATTGGATTGTATTCAATCGGCAAATACAAAGTGAATGTACTTCCAAAACCCGGCTCACTTTCCAACTCAATAGATCCACCTAATAGTTCAGCTAATCCACGGCTTATAGACAGTCCCAGGCCGGTTCCTCCATACTTACGGCTGGTGGAACCTTCTGCCTGCTGAAAAGCTTCAAAAATGATATTTTGTTTATCCTTCGATATGCCGATACCAGTATCCTTTATCTCAAAAGCCACAACCCGGCCGGCATTAGCTAACTCTGGATTATTTTGTTTCCAGTTCCTTGTTGCTTCATAAATCCTAAACCTAACCTCACCCTTTTCAGTAAACTTGAATGCGTTGGATAACAAGTTTTTCAAGATCTGATTCAACCGTTGTAAGTCAGTTTCCATAGTTTCTGGCAAAAGTTCATCAACTTCAATGGTAAAGCGCAGGTTTTTATTCTCAGAAACATGTTTAAAGGTAGATTCAACAAATGCAGCGATTTCACCGATGCGAACATTGATGAAATCTGTGGATATATAACCCGATTCGATCTTGGACAAGTCAAGAATATCATTGATCAACTGGATCAAATCATCACCGCAAGAGTGGATGGTTTTTGCATACCTTATTTGTTTCTCATTCAGGTTGCCTTCATTATTCTCATAAAGCTGTTGTGCCAATATGAGTAGAGAGTTCAATGGAGTTCGTAATTCATGCGACATGTTGGCTAAGAATTCCGACTTGTATTTTGATGTCAACTGTAGCTGTTCAGCTTTTTCTTCTAAAGATCTTCTGGCTTCTTCTACTTCCTTGTTTTTAGCTTCAACTTCTTCTTTCTGTTTTACAAGCAGGTGTGCCTTATCTTGCAACTCTTCGTTTGTCCTCCTTAATTCTTCTGCCAGGGATTGAGATTGAGACAGAAGGTCTTCGGTTCTCGAGTTGGCTTCGATTGTGTTTAATACGATACCGATACTTTCTGTCAACTGACTTAAAAAGTCTAAGTGAATTTCACTAAAGGTCTCAAATGATGCCAGTTCAATAACCGCCTTGATCTGATTTTCAAAAAGTACCGGAAGAACGATCAAACTTACAGGTGAAGCGTCTCCTAATCCCGAACTGATTTTAAAATAGTCACGTGGTACATTGGTTAATAATATCCGCTCTTTGGATAGAGCCACCTGGCCCACCAGCCCTTCACCTAAAGCGATCTCCCGGTTTATTTCCAACTCTTTATTATATGCATAAGCTGAAAAGAGCTGCAATTTTTTATTTTCAATGTCTTCATCCTGTTCAAAAATATAGAACATACCCTGTTGCGCATTTACAACCTGGGCTAACTCCGATAGAATACGTCTCGTTACGGTATTAAGATCCTTCTGGCCCTGCAACATTTGTGTGAACTTTGCCAGGTTAGACTTTAACCAGTCCTGCTCCTGGTTACGAAGCGTGGTCTCTTTTAAGTTAGCGATCATCTGATTGATGGTATCCTTTAACGCTTCCACTTCACCTTTTGCTTCAACGCGGATCGTTCTTGTCAGATCTCCCTTTGTTACTGAGGACGCCACTTCAGAAATAGCGCGTACCTGGATGGTAAGATTTTCAGCTAACTGGTTTACGTTTTCTGTCAGATCTTTCCAAATACCTGAAGCCCCTGGCACACTAGCCTGACCTCCTAACCTACCATCAACCCCAACTTCCCTTGCCACGTTTGTTACCTGGTCAGCAAATACGGCCAGGGTATCGATCATTTCATTGATGGTTTCAATCAATTGTGCTACTTCACCCCGGGATACAATTGATAATTTCTGTTTCAGGTTACCAGTTGCAACAGCAGTTACCACTTTGGCGATCCCCCTCACCTGGTTGGTAAGATTAGATGCCATCATATTCACAGAATCGGTCAGGTCTTTCCAAATGCCAGCCACACCCTGCACTTCGGCTTGTCCACCCAATTTACCTTCAGTGCCCACTTCACGGGCCACACGTGTTACCTCAAAGGCAAAGGAGTTCAACTGGTCCACCATCGTATTGATGGTGTTTTTAAGGTCGAAAATTTCGCCCTTTACATCAATGGTTACTTTTTTAGTTAAGTCCCCTGCAGCAACAGCTTTTGTCACCTCTGCAATATTTCTTACCTGTGAGGTCAGATTACCGGTCATTTGGTTTACCGAGTCTGTCAGATCTTTCCACGTACCTGCAACACCTGGCACAAACGCCTGACCACCGAGTTTACCTTCACTACCAACCTCACGCGCTACACGCGTTACCTCGGAACCAAATGCACGTAACTGGTCCACCATCGTATTGAGTGTTTCCTTCAATTGAAGGATTTCACCACGTACATCTACAGTAATTTTTCGCGACATGTCACCATTTGCCACAGCAATGGCCACTTCAGCAATGTTACGTACCTGAGCCGTCAAATTACCAGCCATCTGGTTTACCGAATCCGTCAGATCTTTCCACGTACCTGCAACCCCCGGCACATTTGCCTGCCCCCCCAATTTACCTTCAGTTCCTACCTCACGGGCCACACGCGTTACCTCTGACGCAAATCCACGCAATTGGTCCACCATCGTGTTAATAGTGTTCTTCAGTTCCAAAATCTCACCACGAACATCCACTTCAATTTTGCGGGAAAGGTCACCATTGGCCACCGCCGTAGTTACTTCCGCAATGTTCCGTACCTGTGCTGTCAGGTTAGAGGCCATTTTATTTACCGAATCTGTAAGGTCTTTCCAAAGACCTTCAACTCCTGGTACATCTGCCTGACCACCGAGCTGACCTTCTGATCCCACCTCACGGGCCACGCGGGTCACCTCAGAACCAAACGAGTTCAATTGGTCCACCATCGTATTGATGGTGTTTTTCAATTCAAGAATTTCTCCACGTACATCAACAGTGATCTTGCGGGAAAGATCTCCTTTCGCCACCGCTGTTGTTACCTCAGCAATGTTCCGTACCTGCCCCGTCAGGTTAGAAGCCATCTGGTTCACCGAATCTGTAAGATCCTTCCACGTACCACCTACGCCCTGTACTTTAGCTTGTCCACCCAGTTTACCCTCCGTACCTACTTCCAAGGCCACCCGAGTTACCTCAGAAGCAAAAGAGTTCAACTGGTCTACCATCGTATTGATGGTTTTCTTCAGCTCTAATATTTCTCCTTCAACATTTACGGTTATTTTCTTGGAAAGATCACCGTTAGCCACCGCCGTCGTCACCTCAGCAATGTTCCTTACCTGCGCCGTTAGATTGGAAGCCATCTGGTTCACCGAATCGGTCAAATCTTTCCAGGTACCACCCACACCCTGCACCTTGGCCTGGCCACCTAACTTGCCTTCAGTTCCCACTTCCAATGCCACCCGAGTTACCTCTGAAGCAAAGGAGTTCAACTGGTCCATCATCGTATTGATCGTATTCTTTAATTCAAGGATCTCACCCTTTACATCTACAGTGATCTTACGGGAAAGGTCACCATTGGCCACCGCCGTTGTCACGTCAGCGATGTTCCTTACCTGCGCTGTCAGGTTACCAGCCATCTGGTTTACCGAATCGGTCAAATCCTTCCATACACCACCAACACCTTTTACAGTTGCCTGCCCACCCAATTTTCCTTCCGATCCTACTTCCCGGGCCACACGGGTCACCTCTGCTGAAAACGAATTCAACTGGTCCACCATGGTATTGATGGTGTTTTTCAGCTCAAGAATTTCTCCTCGTACATCCACGGTAATCTTGCGGGAAAGGTCACCACGGGCTACCGCGGTGGTCACTTCAGCAATATTCCGTACCTGTCCTGTCAGGTTGGATGCCATCTGGTTCACCGAGTCTGTCAAATCTTTCCAGGTACCACCCACACCCTGTACTTCTGCTTGTCCTCCCAGTTTACCTTCTGTGCCCACCTCGCGGGCCACCCG
>CBKWHA010000215.1:0-9273 GCA_966674115.1 uncultured Chitinophagaceae bacterium | reverse complement strand
GAAGCGAGGGTACGCATTGCGCAATCCAGCCATGCCTTTAGCCAGGTTGTTGGTATCCAAGCTAAAAAAGCTCTTTTCGAAACGCTCTATTTCAACGTCCGTTTTAATATGTGAAACATCAGGCTTGTCTTTTCCCGTGTTGCATGATGAAAAAAACAGAATCAATGCAATAGCCAAACATCTTGTCATAGACCCGTAAACGATTGAATTAGTGATTTATTACTGAACTTTGAGCGGCAAACGTACGATTAACAAATTAACAAGCAGCCCATGAAGATTTATATAGCGCAGCAAAATTATCATATCGGCAATTTTGAAGATAACACCCGTAAGATCATTGAAGGCATCAACAAGGCCAAGCAGGCCGGTGCAGACCTTGTGATGTTTTCTGAACTCTGCATTTGCGGTTATCCTCCCCGTGATTTCCTGGAGTTCAATGATTTTATACAGAAGTGCTATGACAGTATTGATATCATTAAAGAGCATGCAGACGAGATCGGCGTATTAGTGGGAGGTCCTGCTCGTAATCCGCGGAAAGAAGGAAAGGATCTTTTCAATGCTGTATTCTTTCTTCATGAAAAGCAAATAAAAGGGGAGGTGCATAAAACCCTGCTTCCTACTTATGATGTGTTTGATGAAAACCGGTATTTTGAACCTGCTTTTGACTGGAGCGTGCTTGAACTGAAAGGCAAAAAGCTGGCAGTAACCATATGCGAAGACATCTGGAACATGGGTGATAATCCACTATACAGGATCACACCTATGGAAGAACTGATTGGCCAAAAGCCGGATGTAATGCTGAACCTGTCTGCATCGCCTTACAATTATGCACAGGATGTGGTACGCAAAAGTATAGTAGGTGCGCATGTGCATAAGTATAATCTACCCATGCTCTATTGCAATACAGTGGGTTCGCAGACAGAGATCGTCTTTGATGGCGGCAGCCTGGTGTATAATAACAGGGGTGAGTTGGTAAGGGAAATGAAATATTTCGAGGAAGATTATGCGCTTATTGATTTGAATGAGCTTACTGTTGCTAATGATGAAAATGATGGAAATGGAGGAGGAAATTCAGTCGCCCCAAAAGAATCCATTTACAACTCAGGGACGCGACTCTCTACCAATGAAAAGCAGCAACTGGCAACCGTTGCCTCCCTTCCAAATGATGAAGACCAGGGATTGTCTCAAACAGGTGGGGCTATGGGGGTCAGGCGCTCCTCTTTAGGGGCTGGGGGAGCGGCAGCAGTTGAAAGTGACCATGTCTACTATTCCGCTACCGAAGTTGGTAAAGACATGGATACCCTCGAATACCTGATGAACGAAAAGAATATAGCTGAAATTCACAAGGCCCTGCTTCTGGGTATACGTGATTACTTCCGCAAAATGGGTTTTAGTAAAGCGATTTTAGGAGCCAGTGGGGGTATCGACAGTGCAGTGGTACAGGCGCTGGCAGTAGAAGCATTAGGAAAAGAAAATGTAAGAGTGTTGCTTATGCCTTCCGAGTTTTCTTCAGAGCATTCTATTACTGACGCAGAACAGTTAAGCCGCAACTTAGGCAATGCCTATGATATTGTACCTATCAAAGGCGTTTATGATGCTTTTCTGACTACCTTAAAACCTATATTCAAAGACCTGCCATTCAGTGTGGCTGAAGAAAATATTCAAAGCCGTTCGCGTGGCAACCTGCTGATGGCCGTAGCCAATAAGTTTGGCTATATCTTACTGAACACGTCCAACAAAAGCGAGCTGGCAACGGGTTATGGTACGCTGTACGGCGATATGGCTGGCGGATTGAGTGTGCTGGGTGACCTATATAAAATGCAGGTATATGCCCTGGCACGGTATATCAACAGGAATGGGGAAGTTATTCCGGAAAACATTATTACCAAAGCTCCTTCTGCAGAGCTCCGTCCCAATCAAAAGGACAGCGACAGCCTGCCGGATTATCCTATTCTGGACAGGGTGTTGTATCAATACATTGAACTGCGGCAGGGGCCAAAGGATATCATTGCCCAGGGGCATGACGCTGCCTTAGTGGCAAGAATACTGAAACTGGTAAATACCAATGAATACAAGCGCAACCAGTTTTGCCCTATTATCAGGGTAAGCTGTAAGGCGTTTGGTGTGGGCAGAAGACTACCTATTGTAGCTAAGTATTTATCATAAATAAGAGAAGATTGTGAAGAGCAGTAAAGTTACGGCAGAGTATTTGCTAAGTCGGGGCTACTTATTTATTTATAATAATTAAAATTAGCGGCTGAAGGGCACGCTTTTTTATAAATTTATTCGTTTATACCTAGTATCCTAATAATTTTTTATAATTAACCCAAAAATGGTTCAGACTAAAACGGCAGAGGACATCAGGCATTTAAATGAAAGAATTGGTTATGCAGGAAGATTTGTAGATGCACTTCGTGATGAAGTAGGAAAAGTGATCATAGGGCAGTCTTATATGTTCGACCGGCTGCTGATTGGCATGTTGAGTAATGGTCACGTGTTGCTGGAGGGAGTGCCCGGCCTGGCTAAAACACTAACCATCCGCTCACTTTCCTTGGCTATTCATGCTAAATTCAGCCGTGTTCAATTTACCCCGGATCTGTTGCCCGCCGACGTTATCGGTACTATGATCTACAACCAGCAACGCAATGAGTTTGTTGTACGCAAAGGACCCATCTTTGCCAACTTTGTTCTGGCCGATGAGATCAACCGGGCACCTGCAAAGGTGCAAAGCGCCTTGCTGGAGGCGATGCAGGAGCGCCAGATCACCATTGGCGATACTACTTATAAGCTGGATGAGCCTTTTCTGGTACTGGCTACACAAAATCCTCTGGAACAGGAGGGAACTTATCCTTTGCCGGAAGCACAGGTAGACCGTTTCCTGATGAAGGTAATAGTAGGTTATCCTTCACGCCAGGAAGAGCAATTGATCATCCGTCAAAACGTACAGGGATTGACCCTGCCACCCATTCATCCTGTAGTGACCATGCAGGAAGTGTTATCTGCACGACAACTGGTGCGGGAAGTATATATGGATGAAAAAGTAGAACAATACATCCTGGATATTGTTTTCGCTACCCGCAACCCGGAACAATTCAAGCTGGAAAAACTAAAACCATTGATCTCTTATGGTTCCTCTCCTAGAGGCAGTATTAACCTGGCAGTAGCTGCCAAGGCCGTAGCGTTTATGAATAAAAGGGGCTATGTAATTCCCGAAGACGTGCGTAGTATTTGTAATGACGTATTACGCCACCGCATCGGGCTTACCTATGAAGCTGAAGCCGAAAATATTACGGCTGATAATGTAGTTGAGCAAATTTTGCAAAAGGTTCATATGCCGTAGTGGAATTGGCAATGAGCAATAGGTAATTGGCAATATTGGGATTTTAAGACAAGGGTTAAGCGTAAAAAGTTAACAATAAAGAAGGGTGCTGACAACAACAGAAATATTAAAAAAGGTACGAGACCTGGAGATCAAGAGCAAGCATTTAGCGAGTGATCTGTTTTCTGGTGAATACCACAGCGCATTCAAAGGGAAGGGTATGTCGTTTCGCGAAGTGCGGGAATATTATCCCGGCGATGATATTCGCTTTATTGACTGGAATGTTTCGGCCCGTTTCAACCATCCTTTCAGTAAGGTATTTGAAGAAGAGCGCGAATTGACAGTAATGTTGCTGATTGATGTGAGTGCAAGCTCCCTGGTTGGTACAGTAGGTTCTACCAAAAAAGTGATCAATACAGAAATTGCGGCCGTGTTGGCTTTTGCTGCGGTGAACAATGGCGATAAGGTAGGTGCTATATTGTACAGCAATAAGATCGAGAAATACATTCCGCCTAAAAAAGGAAAGCAGCATGCCTTATATCTTTTGAGAGTTCTTTTAGGTATATCTTCTGAAGGAAAGGCTACGGAGCTGAAAACGGCTTTGCAGTATTTTACCAACACCAATCGTCAAAAAAGTATTGCTTTTATACTGAGTGACCTGGTGGATACGAATTACAGCGATGCATTACGAGTTGCCGGCAGCAGGCACGACGTGATTGGTCTGAAGATCTATGACCGTTTGGACATGCAATTACCTGACATTGGTATGCTTAGAGTAGAAGACGTTGAAACCGGAACGCAGCAATGGGTGGATACGAGCAGTAAGTTGGTGCGGTATCAATACGAGCAGGAGTTTTTCAGGATGACAGATTATACCAATGACGTTTTTAAAAAGGCAGGATGTGATTTGTTGCATATTCGCACCGATGAAGATTACATCAAGGTGCTAAGAAGATTTTTTATCAGTAGAAACAGGTGATTAGATTACAATTTTAATGAACAGGCTTTTTCTTTTTATACTACTTTTTTCTGCTACTCATGGATTTTCTCAAAGGACAGTTGTCTCGGCAACAGTCAGCGATCAGAACATTTTGATAGGAGAGCAGTTTCAGCTCAGTCTGGAGGCCTCGGCTCCTACTTCTCTAAAGTTGCAATGGTTCGATATTAAGGATGTGCCTCATTTTGAAATCTTAAGGCGGTCAAAAATTGATTCACAGGTAAACGGTAATAAACTAAAGCTGGTTCAGACTTTTACAATGACGAGTTGGGATTCCGGCCGCTGGCAATTACCCAGTTTTTCATTGCCCCGGTCTAACAGGACAAAACCAATAACAATTGAAGTTTCATTTTCTTCTCCCTTTGATCCGAAGCAGCCTTACCATGATGTAAAAAACATTCTGGAAGTGAACCGCCCCGGCCAAGTCAAATGGTATTGGTATTTGGTTGGGCTGGCATTACTGGTTGCTTTGTTCCTCCTGTTGTTCCCTGGTAAAAAGAAAAAGAAAGAAGAGGTGTTGAGTGAAGGCGCTTTTAAAAAAGCACTTAAACGGTTGGATGCCTTAAAAAAGAAAAGCCCGCAGGATGCTAAAATATTTTATACGGAACTCATAGACATTTTCCGGGAATATTTGCATCACCGTAAGAATATACAATCCTTTTCCAAGACTACAGAAGACCTGGGCAGACAGGTGGGACAATTACATATACCCAAGAACGATTACCAGCAGTTATTGGAAATATTGGAGTTGAGTGATTTTGTGAAGTTTGCCCGTTATCAGCCTTCTTTATCTGAAAACCAGATATCTTTTGATGTTATTAAGAAAAGTATTGGTTCGATTGAAAATATTAAAACAGAAGAAAAGCAAGAGGCAACAAGTTTATAGTTTATGTTTTACAATTGGTTTCAACATATAGAGTTTGCTAACAACTGGGTGTTGCCTTTCCTGCTGATGCTGCCGGTGATAGCCTGGATGCGCTTCCGCATGCAGCGTTCGCTGAAATCAACGTTTACGGTAACAACCACAAGAACATTCAAAGAAAAGTCTTATAAGAACCATTTGATCCACCTGCCCTTCGGGCTGCGGTTGCTGGCCGTGGGTTGCCTTATAGTTGCCATTGCCCGTCCTCAAATCAGGAATGTGCAAACACAAACCAAAGGCGAAGGGATAGATATTGTATTAAGTATTGATGTAAGTGGCAGCATGCTCTCTAAAGATTTTTATCCCAACCGTCTGGAAGTAGCCAAGGAAATGGCTGCTGAATTTGTGCGGCAACGGCCGGTGGACCAGGTTGGCCTGGTGATCTTTTCCGGGGAAAGTTATACCATGTTCCCTGTGTCGACGGACCATAAATCGCTGATGGAGAAAATAAGGAACTTACGCAGTGGTATGCTGGAAGACGGAACACTAATTGGCGAAGGGCTTGCCACATCTGTGGACCGGCTAAGGCAAAGTCGAGCCAGGAGCAGAGTGATCGTATTATTAACTGACGGCAAGGAACAACCACCGGAAAACCGCCTGATCGATCCTGTTACTGCATTAGAAATTGCGAAAGCGGAGCACATAAAGGTTTATACCATTGGTATGGCTGCAGAGGAAGGTGCTACCGTTGTAGAAAAGGGTGTTGCCGGTACCCCACCAGTGGCGGCAGGTCTTGATGAAGCCTTGCTGCGCCGCATTGCCATGCAAACCGGAGGCGCTTATTTCCGTGCGACCAATAAGGAGAGTTTGCAGGGGATCTACCAGCGCATAGATCAACTGGAAAAGTCGGAGGTAGAAGTAACTTCGAAAACAAGATTTGAAGAACAATTCACTTATTTCATGGCTGCAGCGCTGGTCTTGCTGGCACTTGACCTGTTGCTCAGGTTTACATTGCTTCGTTCGTTTCCATAGAAATGAGTAGTAGGGAATGAGTGGTGAACCACCAGAAACTCTGAACTTTGAACTCCAAAATTCAAATTAAGTTTAATGCAGGGCATTGTTTATAAATCAACTGGTAGCTGGTATTTGCTCAAAGACGAATCAGGCAAGCATTGGAATGCCCGCATAAAAGGTATTTTTAAGCTGGATGAAATTACTTCAACCAATCCCATTGCGGTTGGAGATGTTGTAGATTTCGATATTGAAAATGAAGGCGAGAACTCGGTGATCATTACGAATATTCATGACCGCCGCAACTACATCAACCGGCAGTCGCCACGGTTAAAACACCAGCATCATATTGTAGCGGCCAATCTCGATCAATCTGTTTTAATAGCCACCATCAAAGAACCCCGGACTTCACAAGGCTTCATTGACCGTTTCCTTGTAGCCTGCGAAATGTATCACGTGCCGGCCATACTTGTGTTTAATAAATTTGATTTATATAAGGCAAAAGAACTGGAGAAGTTCGAGGAGTGGAAGGACATCTATGAAGGCATAGGTTATAAAGTTGTGGCAATGAGTGTAAAAGATAAAACCGGTGTTGAAGACTTAATACAATTATTAAAAGACAAAACTTCATTGGTGAGCGGACATAGTGGCGTAGGAAAATCGTCTTTCATTAATGCCGTTATTCCCGATAAAGCAATACGAACGCAGGACGTTAGCGGATGGAGTGGCAAAGGAATGCATACCACCACATTTGCCGAAATGTACGATCTGCCTTTCGGAGGTAAGATCATTGATACGCCTGGTATGCGCGAGTTTGGCCTGGTGGATGTGGAACGCCAGGAGCTTTCCGGTTATTTCCCGGAAATGCGAAGCCGCCTCAATGATTGCCAGTTCAATAACTGCTTACATATTAATGAACCCGGATGTGCCATCAAAGAGGCTGTTGTCAATGGCGAAATTCACGAGGACAGGTATGTGAGTTATTATAACATTTTGGAGAGCATCCAGGAAAAGAGTTGGTAAATGAAAAACCCTCAATTGAAGCATTGAGGGTTTTTCATATCAAGTGGATTGGAATATATTGGTTGCAGTGTTGCCCATCCCTTTTAGGGTATGGCAATGGTACTGCAGCTTGGTTGTTTGTTCTCTTTGAGCATGCCTGCCAGCTTTTTGGCTACTTCTTCAACGGCATGATTGTCTTTCCTGCGCGCATCTGTGGTTTTGGCAGGGTAAAGGGAAATGCCGTCATATATGTTGTAATGCAGCTTTAATTGATGCTTACCATATTCAAAGCTCCAGTCGATCTCATAGACGTCATCCTGTTTATTCGTGATCGTGACGCGAGGATCTTCACTTAAAATACCTGCTATTTGGTAAAAGCATTTCAGGCTTCCACCATCAATTACTGCTTCTGTAAAACCGAGCGATGTTTGTAGGGTAAGACTCATATACTGCAACTTTTAAAGTAAGACAAAAACAAAATTACTTTCGTTGCATTACGCAAATGTTATGCCCTAAATTTTTTTGCTTTTTTGGCAGAACTGCCATCGAGTAATTTTTCTGCGCCAATATTTCTCCCATCGCTGGGACAGCCATATTTAGGCTTGAAAACACTGCACGACGACAGGGTAAATGCTAAGGCCAAGCCAAAAAAGAGCAAACGGGTACTTTTCATTTTAACAAGTTTATAATATAACGCCCATATAGGAAATAAATTGTATGCTTCCTTTATTTGGCCTCATTCACTTCTTCGAACCATTGCGCGTAGCCAACATAGTTGTTGGAAATGCGGTTGATCTCGCTTTGGAACCTTTCGCGCGATACCTCCTTTACCTTTTTGGCTGGTACGCCAGCGTAAATGGAGCCTTCCTCGCATACTGTACCTTCCAGCACTACGGCACCGGCGGCAATAATGGTGTTACTGTGTACAACCGCATTGTCCATAACAATAGCGCCCATGCCAATGAGTACATTGTCATGTACCGTACAACCATGCACTAGGGCATTGTGCCCAATAGATACATTATTGCCAATGATTGTTTTAGTGCGTCTGTAGGTACAGTGGATCACTGCTCCGTCCTGTACGTTCACTTTGTTTCCGATGCGGATGCTGTTGACATCTCCGCGTAGAACGGCATTGAACCAAATGCTGCACTCGTTCCCCATTACGACATCCCCAACAATGGTGGCATTGGGGGCTATGAAACAATTATCTCCCCATTTAGGGGCAACATCTTCTACTGGTAATATTAAAGCCATAATAATCTGAGGTTTATGATTTACAATTTATGATTTTAGTGCGTGGAAGCGGGTGAAAAATATCAAAGATTTCTCAAACTTTTTAAAGAACCCGAATTTTACACCCTTTAAACTCAATTCATGAATTTAAGGCAATTGTTTTTGCAGCATGTGGCACAAACTTCGACAGCTCCCCTGGCCCTGGAAATTATCAAGGCGGAAGGATGTGAGCTGATTGATGCATCAGGAAAGCGGTATATTGATTTGATAGGCGGGATCAGCGTTGCCAATACAGGTCACCGGCACCCCAAAGTTGTGGAAGCCATACATGAGCAACTCGATGCCTATATGCATGTTATGGTGTATGGTGAGTTTGTGCAAAGCCCGCAGGTTCAATATGCCCATTTGCTGACACAACATCTGCCTTCTTCGTTGAACTCCGTGTATTTTACAAACTCAGGTGCAGAAGCTATAGAAGGGGCTATGAAGTTGGCCAAAAGGGTGACTGGCCGCCCGGAGATCATTGCTTTCAACCATTCCTACCACGGCTCTACTCAGGGAGCTTTGAGTATTATCGGCAGCGAGTACTGGCGCAATGCCTACCGACCCCTGCTGCCAGGTATACAGCATTTGACTTATCATTCATTTGATGACCTGTCTTTCATTGGGGAGCAAACTGCCTGTGTGATTGCTGAAACCGTTCAGGCCGAGGCAGGCGTGAAGGCGCCACAAGGGGAATGGTTGATGGCATTGAGAAGGCGATGCAATGAAACCGGTACTTTACTGGTGCTTGATGAAATTCAAACGGGGTTTGGCAGGACAGGTAAATTATGGGGCTTTGAACAT
>CBKWHA010000214.1:0-9466 GCA_966674115.1 uncultured Chitinophagaceae bacterium | reverse complement strand
AATTGAGCCACAAATTAGTGAACCACTGCCTACTTCTATAGCTTTAGTTTTATCTTGACCTGTTGGTGCATCAATTGTTACTGCCCCTGTTACATTTAAACTATTGGTACCGCTAAAAGTTAATGTAGAATTGTTGTTGCCACTATTGATTGTTAAGCTGGCACAACTAGCTGCAACATCAACAGTAACAATAGCTCCATTGGCAATAGAAACATTATCTCCAGCTCCCGGAACAACACCACCAACCCATGTAGTAGTTGCGCTCCAATTACCACCTGTACCTGTTGAAGTTATGTTTGCGGCAAAAGTTTTGGAAAAACCTGCGAAGAGAAAGTTCACTACAATAAATGCAATAGCATAGCAGTTCCTTTTTTGTAAAGAAAGTTTCATAGAGTAAATAGTTTAGTGGTTAGTTACTGTAGCTTGACACAGGAGGTTTTGAATCGAGGCAATTCAGAGGAGTTGGGACGGATAGTTTGTGATAGTTGTTTAATTCTACCTCAAATATATAGCTGAGTTTTAATAATACAAACTTTTTGAGATAAATTTTTTAAGTATTTTTACCTAATACACTTAATTTATAAGAACATTTACATGATTTCCAAGCACATACGAGCCTTTTTCAACGCGTGTTTTTACTAAATAAAATAAGTAAATACACTCTTTTTTTACTCATTTTTATAGATTTTTGTTCACAGGAAATAAGATGGAAGAAGTGGAAATCGAGAATTTATATTGAATTTCTGCAGCAGTATAAAATTACTTACTTATACTAAAAATGTCAATATACTCCTGGAAATTGGCATCCTCTGTTTCAAGTATTTGACCCAAATTCCAATTGAAGAAGACTTAAACCTACTTCCCAATTTATTCTTCAAGAGAAATTCCTGAAAAATTATATTTAGGTTATTCATTTCCGTTACCAAAAAGTTATTCCTGATTCTTGACCGAAAATCAAAAATATATGGAACGAGGTTAATTCCTTATCAGGCAATGCAGCTAATAATCAACAACTTATACATCAAATTACATAGCCGGCATCTTGGAAGCATATAAACAATTTAAATTTACCATTATCTCCCATGGCCCGATTTTTTTATGTACCCTCTACAGTTTAACTTTCACTCCAAAACTCCACACTAATGAAAAAAGCACTTTTACGCATGTTACTGTTGCTGATCTCATTTGCAGCAATTGCACCCCAAACTTATGCCGCAAGCATGGCTGTTCCTGTAGCACCCAACCCAGTTCCCAAATCTGAAGATCCTGCTATAAAACAGGCACTTCAGGAGTTCAATAACTTATCCTCCAAAGAGAAAAAGGAACGCATAAAAGAAGCAAAAAAAGCAATCAAAAAACTGAAAGCAGAGAAAAAGGCAAGCAAAGAACCAATTGCCAGCAAAGGCCTGCAGATACTTTTTGCAATCCTGCTCCCTCCATTAGGTATCTTATTACATGAAGGCGTGATCAACAATAGGTTCTGGATAGGCCTATTGCTAACACTTCTCTTCTATCTACCAGGTATGATCTATGCACTTATCGTAGTTCTTGAAGATTAGAAAGACAACGCCCAGCGCACCCCCGGCCCCTAAAGAGGAGCATCCGCGCGGCGATGCCTTGGCCATAAAATCTCTCTAAATGTAATAGCCCTCAATTTTAAAGTTGGGGGCTATTACACACACATATATATAGAAAGTATTTGTGTGTTGGCGGTTCCCCTTTAGGGGTTAGGGGTGTGCCGGGCTCTCCCCTTTAGGGGCCGGGGGTATGACTAGCCACAACCTCATAAAGCGGGCTAAATAAGTATAATCGTTTTGTGGCCACCTCTTCACACTTAAACCGCTTACGCATCTTTTGTCCCTTTCTGAAGATCTTCCCGTCATGTGTTTTAAACAAAGCTCCTTCCGGAAGGCTCTCCACAAAGATTAGTTCTTTCCCGTTCTTCTGGTCATAGCTTTTCAAAACACGCAGCAGCACGTCATCCGCACAACTGCTTGCAGAGGGATTGTGCAGCGAACGCAGTAAGGCCTGCTTGATGTCATCCGGAAATACATTGTGTTTGATGAATTGATCCAGCAACTGCCCGAAAATGGTTTTCCACTCCCGCCCGTGCGACTGCACCTTATTGCCATACTTCTCAAACGTCAGCAGGTGCGCCAATTCGTGTAATAATGTAATTAAAAAAGAATACTTGTTAAGATTCCCATTTACACTGATGCGGTGGTTATGCGCATGCGTCCGGTGCCGGTAATCGCCCAATATACTTTTGCGTTCACGGGCAACAGTTAAGTGCACATTAAATTGTTGCAGATAATGTAGTACCGGCCCGTAAGTGTTTGGTGGAAGAAATTCTTGCAGTGTTGAAATAGGTGCTTCTTTTTTAGCCATGGGCCCTTCCTCTCAGCATTTTGGTTAAAGCCGAAACTTCCATAAAAGTATACACAAGATACAAACCCATACTGCCAAATAAAGCAGGTTTGTTTAAATTCTTCTGGTAAGTAGCAATATAGACTGTAGCAGCAATGATGCACACAAAAAGCTTCAGCAGGATGCTGCCAAAAACAGCACGGGTAAACGCATGAGGGTTAGGATTCTTCAATCCCCTCTGTGCGATAAAAAAAGAAATAAATGTGATCACAAACAGGATCAGATTTCCAACTAGCAACACATCCCGGTCAGCATTCCATTTATTCAACAAGCCATTACCGGTAAAGAAGAAAACATTCAATATGATAAATACTAAAAAAACGGGCAGGAATGCCCTTAACTTACTTTGCATTGTTCTTTTTACGTTTAGATGTCTCTTTGATCAGTTTATAAATAATCATGCACACAACGACCAAAGGTAATATCCAAACCAATAACGGAATAGGAACTTTCATCCACTGGTCGGCTTTGTAACCAGCGAAAACAGCTATGCCAAGCGATACAAATATTTGTGAAGCCAGCCCGGCATAGCGCATTAATTCAGATGTGGCTTTATTTTGCTTTTGCTTTTGCAACATCAGGTTCTGTCATTTTTACGATGCTCGCAGGAACTGTTCCCATCTGGCACTGCCCATTGAAGGTAGCTGTCTGGTCTATCTGCAATTTAGTTGCAACAATGTTGCCCTGCACATTACACTGGCCCCTCAACTGCAAAAGTTCTTTCACCTGCACATTTCCCTGCACCCTTCCATTAATGTCGGCATGCTGGCTTTCAATATTGCCTTCAACATAACCAGCAGGTCCTAAAATGATCTTCGCAGTACAATAAACATTACCAATAATGGAACCATCAATACGCAGGTCATTACTGCTTTTTAAATCACCGTTTAATGTTGTCCCTTCGCTAATAAGGGTTGCACTCCCTATAGGAGTTTTTTCAGTAGGGCTGGAGTTTTTCTCTCTGGTAAACATAAGGATTGGTTTATTTACATGATTAGTTTTCAAATGGTATTGGTTATTCATTCGACTCCTCCACCTCCGGAACTTTCAATTGAGTCGTATCACGCTTCAGCTCAACTTCGCCAGACATCACACTTTTAATACTTTCAATATATTGGGTTTGGTAGCTCACTTGTTTCTCCAACGAGTCGGTCAAATACTTCAATTGGCGGTATTCACGACTGATCTTTGCGCTTCCGTAACCGGGAATATAGTATTTAAGTGGGGTTAAAACAATTAAAGCTGTAGTTAATACAACAAATAAGACAATTACTGTACTCAGTGCTATGTAAACACTCCTACGGGAAAGACGGAAAGTCACCACCTCCTCGTATGTATCGTCATTCATGATTACCAGCCGGTACCGGTTACGCAATCGCTTAAAAGTAGTCCCAACATCCAATTTTACCATACACAGAGTTTAGCGCTTAAAGGTAGTCAATGAAGAAATTTGAAAACGAGCAATTTTTCCCATTCCTTTTCTATTATTTCAATTCCAAATCCACACCAAACTATTCAATGCTATTCACTAAAACATTCTTCTTTTCATTAGTTAAATATGTACACTGGTAAATCTTCCTTCTAATTCATTTCAAACAATGCCCGCATTGCTTATAGTAAACTCATAGTGGAGTTATTGTAAACTTTCAGTTAAGTTTGAGTAAATCTACTCTATACCTTCTGTATACCCAGTCATTTAATCCTCCTATTCAACATCCCTCCGCCTCCCTTCCTGCACCCCATCAAATCTTCTTCTAACTTCCCGACACCCCATAACCCATAACCCATAACTCATAACCCATTGCCCACATCTCATTATTCATAACTCATCACTGATCTCTCATTCCTCAACCCCTCTTTTCACATTTTCTCCTTAAAATAACCCCTCATTTATACTAAAAACCTTCATTTTTTGTTTATAAGACTTTAGTTTGCAAACCAAATGTCTTTGAACCGCTATATATACAGTTGTTTCTTAATAATACTAATTCTGTCCTTTCAATCCTTAAAAGCACAGACAGGCTTCGAATTAGAAATAAAAAAACCCGAACCTTACGAAAATAGGGTGCTCCGGGCAGAGAAAACAGGACAGAAAAAGTTCACCCTTCGCCGCCGCATCTTCCAAAACACTTATACCCATTACAACTATTTCTTCAATGCCAGCAACCGGCTGAATGAGGTAATTGATCGTGCAAAAGCCTCTCATCAGGAACAATACGCAGATCTTTTGCCCTTTTACAATTACAGTTTGGAAGCAACTGCTCAACAAAAAGATGAACTGGACTCTGTCATCTATAAATCCAAAACAGGCATTGTCATGCACGATTTGCGTAATGATTGGATCGATGACATGTACCTTCTCTGGGGTGCAGCTTATTTTTTGAAAAAAGACTTTGATTCCGCCCGCCAAATGTTTCAGTTCATCAATTATGCCTTTGCAGAAAAAGAAGAAGACGGTTATTATAAATACATCGGCAGCCGGTTGGATGGCGGTACTGCACAAAGCATAGCCACTAAAGAAGAAGCAAAATTACTGGAGCGCCTGATCTCCGATCCCCCCAGTCGCAACAACGCTTTTATATGGCAAATACGCACACTTATTGAGTCCAATGCAATGGTGGAAGCCGGAAGCCTGATCAACACCCTCAAAGGCGACCCCAACTTTCCGGAGCGCCTTAATCCATCTCTGGAAGAGGTGCAAGCCTACTGGTATTACAAACAAGAAAGATGGGACAGCGCTGCAGTGCACTTAATTGCTGCCCTGGACAATGCAAAGAACAAACAGGAAAGAGCAAGGTGGCAATATCTGGCAGGACAGCTTTTTGAAAAATCCGGTAACCTGGAACAAGCCAAAGAATGGTTCAGCGAAGCAATTAGCAATACTACAGACCCGGTACTGGATATTTATGCCCGTCTAAACCTGATCCGGATAAATAAAGATGGCGGAGACGATTATATAGATCAGAATATTGCCGAACTGGCTAAAATGGCCCGCCGCGAAAAGTACCAGGACTATAGGGATATTATATATTTTATGATGGCGCAGATGGAGCTGGAGCGGAATAATCCCGATGCAGCGCAAGTATACCTGGAAAAAGGAGCAAAATATTACAACAACAATCCTGCTTCCCGCAACCGTACGTATTTGCACCTGGCAGATCTGTCCTACAGCCAGAAAAAATATGCCGCTGCCGCTTCTTATTATGATAGTCTAGAGGTAGATGTTCTACCCCCGCCGGATGCAGAACGTATCGAGGCTCGTAGAGACTTTCTCAGCCGCTTGGTTAGCAGTTTGAATACAGTAACAAGACAGGATAGCTTACAACGAATAGCTGCCATGCCGGAAGAGGAAAGAACCGATTTCCTGAAAAAGTTAGCCCGCCAGTTGCGCCGGCAGCGAGGCCTGAAAGATGTGGAGGAAACGGTTTCTTCTACCATGGCGGAAACTGTTGCAAAAGAATCAGATCCTTTTCGTTCTGAAACAAAAGGTGAATGGTATTTCTATAACAAAGCTTCCAGAGATCGTGGGGCAACAACCTTCAGGCAAGTATGGGGCAACCGTCCCAATGCTGACAACTGGCGTCGCGGATCCAGCGTGACGGCAGAGCTAAGGGCCGGCTTACCAGAAAACACCCGTGGTGTTCCTGGAGTTGGCGTCGTTGACACTACTGATGTTATCACCGCTGAAACCTTATTACAGACCCTGCCCATAACAGAACCACAGCTAAAAGCTTCAAACGACTCTATTCAAATTGCCTTATTAACTGCCGGAAACATTTACTTCAACTCAATAGAGGATTATCCGTCAGCTATTCAGACATACGAAGAATTAAGAAGACGCTTCCCCGACTATCCGGAAATGAGTGAAGTACTGTTTCATCTATACTATGCCTATCAAAAAACCGGAGATGCAGTCAAAGCCGAAGAAATGAAAAGGCTGTTACAGCAAAACTATCCGGCCAGTCGTCATGCATCTATATTAGCATCCGGAGTTGACCCACTTTCGAGTCGTCCTTCTGCCGAAGTAACCAAAACTTACGAGGGCATTTATGATATGTTCATTGAGGGCAGGTTTGAAGAAGCGAAAGCAGCTAAACATATTGCGGACAGTATGTACAAAACAAATTACTGGTCCCCGCAATTGCTTTATATTGAATCGGTTTACCACATCAGGCAAAACGACGACAGTACAGCCAAACAAATACTCAACACCCTCATACAACAAGATCCTGAATCTCCTATGGCAGCCAAAGCCACTACCCTGCTCGATGTTTTGAACCGCAGGCAACAGATTGAAGAAGAACTGCGCAATCTTCAGATAGAGCGTCCACAAGAAGATACTGCAAGCGCGCCTACGCAACCTATTGTCCAGGCGCCGCAACCAAGACAACCAAGAGATACAACGGCCATAACTAGACCGGAGGTTCCTCAAAAACCAATTATAAAGGATACAGTTACTGTTAAAGGTCCTGAGGCAATTATAAAAGACACCGCAATTGCCAAAGTTCCGGAACCAAACAAAGAAGAGCCAATTACAAGAGATACTACCGCTGCTAAACCGGTTGAAATCCCTGAGGCCACTCCTCCTCAAAAAATCATTACTGATACAGTGGTCAGGAAACCAGCAACTGCTAAACCATCAGCTTACGGCTTTACTTATGATGCAGAAGCGCCACACTACGCTGTTGTGATCTTAAATAAAGTGGATAACATCTTTGGTAATGAAGCCAGAAATGCGTTCAACAGGTTTAGCAAAGAGTCTTACGTAGCCCAGGCTCCTAATATACAGCTAACACCTTTGGATGCAGAAAACAAATTACTGCTCATTGGCACCTTCAGTAATATACTACAGGCAGCCGAATACGTCCAACGAGCCCAACCAATTGCCAGCACACAGATCGTTCCCTGGCTGAAGGCAGAGAAATACACCTTCACGGTAATTTCTGAGAGCAACCTGGAAATTCTTAAAGCCAATCCAAACCTTGAGAACTACAAAAAGTTCTTGGCACAATTCTCAAAGTTGAAATGGTAAGCTTTTAAATTTAACCATCTATTGTGCTAGTTTTTTAGCTTTGGCAACATTTTGCTACAATTTTTGATAACCTGGGCTATCGAACCCCGACAATAAATATTTTATGAAAAAAAGTGTCCGCTTCTTTTGGATAATTCTTTGGAGTGGCTTTGGCTTATTCGTACTAATTATACTGTTTGCCATGATGGGAGTTTTTGGAAAACTCCCATCTCTAAAGGAATTGGAAAATCCGACCATTATGCAGTCCTCTGAAGTCTTCGCTGCCGATGGTACCCTCATGGGGAAATACTACCGCGAAAGAGGTAACCGCAGCAATGTTAACTACCGCGATATTTCAAAACACGTGATCCATGCGCTGGTAGCCACTGAAGATGAACGTTTTTATGACCATGCCGGCATAGACTTCAAAGCCACGCTTCGTGCAGTCTTTCTATTAGGTAAAGAAGGTGGTGGAAGTACCTTAACACAACAGTTGGCAAAAACCCTGCTCGACCAGGGAAGCAAAAACAGGGTGCAAAGGATAATTGAAAAACTAAAAGAATACATTGTTGCCATCAGACTGGAAAGGAACTTTACAAAAGAAGAGATCATTGCTTTATACCTTAACGCTGTTCCTTTCAGTGATAATGTGTATGGTATCCGCAATGCATCCAGAACATTCTTTCAAAAAGAACCTGACCGCCTTACAATTGAAGAAGCAGCATTATTGGTAGGCACCTTACAGGCAAACTATACTTACAATCCCCGCGTTTTTCCGAGAGCAGCTTTAGAACGCCGTAATATAGTGCTCGGTCAAATGGAAAAAAATAAGTACATCACGCCTGCTGAAGCCTCCCGCTTAAAAGCACTGCCTATTAAGTTAAATTACAGAAAGCTTGATGAAAACACAGGCTATGCTCCCTATTTCCGTGAAGTATTGAAAGACGAAGTACGAGAGGCATTAAAAGACCTGCGCAAAGCCAATGGTGAAAAGTATGACATCTATGCTGATGGCTTAAAAATATACACCACTATCAATCCCAAAATGCAGGAATATGCAGAAGCTGCAGTAGCACAACAAATGCCTCAATTGCAAAAAGCATTGAACCGTCAAAAGAATATCAGAACGGGATCTGTGTGGGAAGGAAGAGAGAACGTACTGGAGGCATCAATGAGGGCTAGCGATCGCTGGAAAAACCTTGCAGAAGAAGGACTGAGTGAAGAAGAGATCAGAAAAACCTTTAAGGAAAAAACACCTATGCGCATCTTCGCCTGGAATGCAGACAGGGAAGCAGACACAGTGATGACGCCACTGGATTCAATTAAATACCACCGTCAAATGTTGCAAACTGCTTTTATGGTTATGGATCCGATTACTGGTGAAGTACGTGCATGGGTAGGAGGTATTGACTTTAAAACATTTAAATACGATCATGCCAACATAAAAACAAAACGTCAGGTAGGTTCCGCCATTAAGCCTTTATTGTATTGCCAGGCCATGGAAGAACGTGGCTTTACCCTGGAAACACCCGTTGTCGACCAGCAACAGTCTTTTGGAGCATTAGGTCTGGTGCCAGCCACTGGTAAAACATGTACAGGCCGTACTATGACAATGGCTTCAGCCTTGGCCTGGTCACGTAACTGCGCAACCGCTTATATTATGAAACAGGTAGGCCCGGCCCAGTTTGCCAATTTCCTGGAGCGCATTCAAATCCCAACCAAAGTAGACCCGTACCCCTCTATTGCATTGGGTTCCTGCGACCTTTCTTTGTACGAAATGATGTGGGGCTATACCATTTTCCCCGGCGGAGGTTTCTCTACTAAACCATATTTTGTCAGCCGTATAGAAGATCGTAATGGAAACGTGATCAAGCGTTTTGACTTTAGCCAAAACCGCAAAGAAGTGGTTAGCGAAGTAACTGCTTACCAAATGTGCAAAATGATGGAAGGCCCCGTTACCAAAGGCACTGCCGGCGGATTAATGTATCGTTTGGGGGCCACTGAAATGGGTGGTAAAACAGGCACCAC
>CBKWHA010000213.1:0-9475 GCA_966674115.1 uncultured Chitinophagaceae bacterium | reverse complement strand
CCATCCTGATTATAACCATATACCAGTGATCATGTGGAGTACATCCCTATTACCCAATAACGTTATAGAGGCATATAGGGAAGGGGCGCAGGCTTTCCTACAAAAACCATGTACTTATCAACAGTTGGTTCATGAACTCAGTACTATTCTAGAGCAAAGTGGCATCTTGTTTCCTCCAACCAGCATCTATTGATAACGTAGACGGAAAAGCAATTTATTCGGTTACCTTGATGAATAGATTCGTTGGCAGTAAAACGGAAGCCGTGCAGCTGAATAGCTATACATTTATCCATTATTCGTATTTCTTCTAATAATCAGATTATTGGCAATAAAATCATTAAAAAACGAATCCTTTATATTACGGGCTATGGGCACTTTATGGGTTCCTACTTCAAGCTGGTTTCCTTCTATGGCATGGATATGTTCCAGGTTCACCACATAAGAGCGATGTGTTTGAACAAACATAGTGGTCGGCAGGCTTTCCTGTACCTGCTTTAAGGTACTATAAACAATTTCTCTTGATGTTGGTGTATGTATCAACACATAGTTTTCCATGCTTTCCACAAACAATATATCTTTCAGGAAGATCTTTTTAGTCTTTTTGTCACTTTTAATAAAAATATATTCTGTGGCAGGATTGCGTTCCTTTGCAATCTGATCGTATAGTTTATTGACGGATTTGAGGAAACGCTCGTAAGAAACAGGCTTTAATAAATAATCAAACACATCCAGTTCATACCCCTTAAGTGCATACTGCTCATAAGCAGATACGATGATGACTTTTGGTGGATTAATGACGGTAGACAGAAAATCAATTCCTGTTATATCCGGCATCTCTATATCCAGGAATATAAGATCCGTTGGGGTTTCCTTTAGTATGGCATTAAGCTGGATGGCACTCTCACATTCTCCAACCAAAGAAAGAAATCCTGTTTTTTCTATATAGCTTTTCAATCCTCTTCTTGCCACCGGCTCATCGTCGGTAATGATACATTTTATTTCCATGTCAATCTAAATTCAGGGTTAGCTCGGCTACGAAAAAAGTATTATCCTTATTCATGTTTAAATAATGCCTGTTGGGATAGAGCAGGTCCAGCCTGCGTTTCAGGTTTTCCAGACCAATACCGCTATCTTTCACTCTATCAGAAACCGTTTTGGCTGATATGGAATTTTTTATTACAAATCGAACCTGGTTGTCGCTCAGCTTCAAGGTTAAACTGATTTCATACGATCCCGCCACATACTTAAAAGCATTTTCTACCAACGGCTGAAACAGCAAAGGATGTATCTTCTGTTCATTCAGCGCATCGTCTATATCCATGTGCACCACCAGCTTATCGCTCTTTCGGACTTGCTGGAACAAAATATAGGATTTCAGGTATTGTATTTCCTGCCGGAAAGGAACTTTTTTATTAATGTCATAGAGTTGATAGCGCAACAGATCGGATAATTGCTCAATACTTTGTTTGGCTTCCTTATTGTATTCATCCACCTGAAAATAAATTGTATTCAGGGCATTAAAAAGAAAATGCGGATGGTATTGCGATTTCAAGAAATTCAGTTCAGCTTCAATCTTTTCTGCCTTCAATCTTTCCAGCACCAGCATTTTATCCTGCCAATTTTTATTGATTATATTGTTTCTTATAAAGGTGTAAAATAAGAGCAGAAGAGGGATATATGTAGCGTTTATTAATAAATAGTCTATCCAGCCTTCACCCATATATAACACTTCTGCGCTTTGCCCGCAAACCAGTATGAGGTTTAACGAAACAAACAGTTCCAGGAATACGTACAGATATTCCAGTGCTGAAGAATTACTCCCATCGGCCAAACACAGCCTGTACCGCCAGATAAAACTGAATAGATAACATATCAATACGGAAAGCGATAACGCAACCAGGTGCAGCTTTACATCACCATTCCAAAAAGGTCCCTTTCGTGCCAGATCAGTGATTGCCCGTAATACATTATACATCACTATCCCCCAAAGAGAAGGATATAACCAGGCCAATAAGGTATTTCTCTTCCTTTTCATACTTATCCTATTCGCACTTACAAATTTGCACGTTTACTTTCCTCGGTGCTTTCGATCTTCCGGATTTCCTTGGTCTTGTTTCCTGAACTAAAACGGTACATCGCGGTAATTCCAATCATCCTACTATCTCTGCGTTCACTATAGGAGCCTTCTATAAACCTGTTGCGTAAATCTATGCGTGGACGGTTCGTAAGAAATATGTCGTTTGCATAAATATATAAACTTAGTTTTTTGTCCAACAAATTTTTTCGGGCCCCAACCGACACTGACCAAAGAGAACCCATTTTTGCCTGCCCTTCCGCCATGTGGCCATTATAATACCCCGACGCTTCCACTGACCAGTTATAAGGCAAGGAAAACTGGTTATTAACCTGTACGGTTGGTGTGAATAGTTGGTTGCTTTCCGTTTCGCCCAGTTCCTTCCACTGAAATTGTTTGTATATCAGCGATAAATTGACATGGGCTGTCCACCATTTTACAGGTTTAAGACTGTTGAGGCTAGCTCTAAGACCCGCAGAACGACTTCTCGACAGGTTTAAAGGCATCACTATGGTGCTTTTGTTTTCCGGATCGGCCAGGTAACTTTTAGCTATTGGATTTTTTCTGCTGGAATAAAACAGGATAAGAGCATATTGGGATTTAATCAGCCAGGTGCCTTCAAAATTATCTATTAATTCAGGGTTCAGTTCTGTATTGCCCTTTTCCTGTAAAAACCGGTCGTTCACTTCAATGAATGGATTCATATCCCTGTAATTAGGACGCACAATACGCCTGCCGTACTGAAAGGAAACCGACTGTTCATTTTTTAGTAAATACCTTGCGTTGAATGTAGGGAACCCATACAGGTATGATTGGTTGAGTACGGAATCTTTTTTATTGGATATATAATATCCCGATACACCGGTATCCTCTAAACGCAAACCAATATCTGAGGAGAATTTGGACGACCATTTTTTATTTACCTGAAGATAACCCGCATTGATGTGTTCATTATAAATAAAGCCGCTGCTTAATCTTTCATCTTCCTGCCATTGTTGTGAATGCTTTGTTTTATACAATGCCTCACTATTGATTTTGACCCAGGATGTTTTTAATCCTGTACTCAGTGTAAGGTTGTCTGAAATATCATAGTTCAGGTTGGTTTGGCCGTTATAGATATTGATATAGCCGCCCGTTATTCCCAATAGGGCATCGGGTTGTGAAGGTCTGTTGGGGCTATGTAAAATACTCTGCTGGTCCAGGGCATCACGCTGGTCAAAAAGCTGAAAATTGAAAAAGGTTTCCCATTTTACTTTTTTCGTCCATTTATATATCAGATTAGCCCCGCCTGAAAGATTGTGGTGCTTTACTTGTTGCAAATTATCGGTATTCAATGTGGAGTCGCTTACCGTGCGGCCAAGATAGAAGTCAGATATAGCAAGTTCTTCCTTTTTTCGTTGAAACCAGTTGGAATATAAATGTGCCCCGGCACTTAGCTTTTCTGAAAATTCATAATCAATACCAGATTTAAAGTAATGCGAACGTGAGCTAAACTGACGGTTGGCTTTCATATCCAGCCTTAATCCCGTTGGGTCGGCCTGTCCGTTGTCAAAATATTGTCGGGAGGAATTAATAAGCAAAAAGTCTTTGCCATTATAAAATGAATAGTCGGTGAAGATGCTCATTTTGTTGCGGTGAAAGCTTATGGAAGTGCTTTGATTTTGCCGTGACCGTTTTCCAATTTCTATATTTGTGGAAACCGTACCATTTAACCCCTGATCGGTCTTTTTCTTCCGTTGAATATTAATAAACCCTGAAGTCCCGTTCGCATCATAGCGGGCCGATGGCTGGGATATCAATTCGATTTTGTCCACGGAACTCGAGGGGATGGAACGCAAAAAGTTGATCAGGTTTTCTCCTGTTAGATACGTTAGTTTGTCGTCTATCATTACATTGGCTCCTGCCTGGCCATTGAGTAGCACTGTCCCATCGCGTTGGATCAATACTCCTGGTATCTTACTTAATACGTTCAGGATGGAACCATCCGATCCCAATGTGGCAGAAGATACATTGACAGTAGTTTTGCCTGCTTCTATTTTAAAAGGGGAACGTTTTGCGGTAACAGTTATGGCACCCAATAAAAGATCCTCCTTTTCCAGTATCGTTTTCGCCTGTTTAACATCGACATTTTCTTCTATCAATTGATTTGAATATTTCCTTTTGTAACCTACCCGGGAGAAAGAAAAAATATAATGCCCGGGATTCAATCCCTGAAAGGAGAACCTTCCTGTGCTGTCCGTTGTTGTTCCGGTAACATAGCTGGAGTCAAGGGCTTTCAATGCCAGGACGGACACGCCTTCAAGCGGAATTTTCCTTTCATAGACACTGCCCGATATTTTTGTTTGAGCAAAGAGGGAGGTTGATAAAACGATACAAACTACCACACTAAAGATGACTTTCCTGATATCCATATAATCGCTTATTTAATTCCAAAGCAAGCTATATGTACAAATTGCTGTAGAAAAACTATCTTGACGAATGGAACATTATCCTTGACGGTTGAAGGTTTTAAATACCGTGGAGAAATAAGCAGGAGAGGAGAAGCCCGCTTTATATGCTATCTCATTTACAGTAGCCTCTTCACATTGCAAGAGATATTTTGCTTTCTGCAACCTTGTGCTCAGGATATAATCATTGACGTTGACGTTCAACAAGGCTAAAGTCTTCATTTGCCAGGTTACTTTCTACCAGTGCAGTGAATTCATTGATGAATTTCCGGTCGAGCTTGCCAACGGTTTGCGTCATTAAACTGGACGACATTTCGCCTGTAAAATGCTCTTTTAAGCGGGCACGGTTGGCCAATAAATTTTGATGGTTTTCTCTAGAAACTGCACATTGAAGGGCTTAGTGATAGAGGGTTAAAGGGGTGCACAAATCGTGTGAGATGTTGGTATAGAAGTTTACTTTAACTTCATATGCGGCTTGTGCTTTGGCTAACATGATTTTTAGTTGGGCTTTCTGATCAGAGATTCCCCAGTTTTGGAGTTGCAGCTTTTTGTTGATCTTCCGGTTTTCCCTGAGGGAATAGAAGGCCAGTCCTCCTAATGTAAGGGGAAGTACAAGGGTGGTGGCTTTAGTAATAAAGTACGACTGGGATTCCCCTTCCTTACAACGTGTTTGATCCGTGCATCTGGAAAAAAGATAGTATTTATTATTCGCTTTCTGCGAGAAGATCACCTATCGTAAACAAGAGTTGCTACACGACTATTTTAAATCATATTTCCATGAGCTCAAACAGACGCAATTTTCTTCAGACATTAGGTGCAGGTGCAATAGGATTAGGCCTTGCTTCTCCCTTGGCATTAACTTCCTGTACTGCATCATCCGGTACAACAAAATCTTATTCGGTTCATAATAAAGAAGACGGTCAGGTTCTTTTTATCGGAGATAATATTGCTTTGGCCGAAACGTCTAGTGGCAAAGTCAGGGGATTTATATTGCGGGATATTTATACTTTCCTTGGTATTCCTTACGGAGCTCCCACTTCCGGGAAAAACCGGTTCATGCCACCACAAAAACCTGAGCCGTGGACGGACGTATTTCCTGCGGTTTACTGGGGTAATGCTGCACCCCAGAGTTTAGAAAATTTCTATTCAAACCGGTATTTAGCGTTTACAGATGATTGGCATTATGATGACGTAAGCGAGAATTGTTTAAGCATAAACGTTTGGACGCCTGGTTATAAGGATGGTAAAAAAAGGCCTGTCCTGTTGTGGATACATGGTGGCGGTTTCACCAGCGGCAATGCCATTGAACATCCGGAATACCACGGAGAAAATTTGGCACGCTTCGGAGATATCGTATTCTGTTCCCTGAATCACCGGCTCGGGCCTCTCGGCTTTGCGAATTTTGCTGGAGTCGGCGGGAAAAAATATGAGGCTTCCGGAAACGTAGGTATGTTGGATATTGTTGCCGCACTGGAATGGATACGCGATAATATTTCTGGTTTTGGTGGTGATCCGAATAACGTAACCATTATAGGGCAGTCTGGTGGCGGCGCAAAAGTATGTGCACTTACCGCAATGCCTTCTGCAAAAGGATTATTTCATAAAGCGGTTGCGTTAAGCGGGTCATTAATCAAGGCTGCAGAAAAAGATGAGTCTGAAAAGTTAGGCGCTTATATTCTTAAAGAAGCAGGATTGTCTGCATCACAAATTGACAAGCTTCAGGAACTTCCCTGGAAAGAATATTACGTAATAGCTACCAATGCCAGTAAGAAATTAAGAGAAGATATGGGCATAACAACTGGTTTCGGTGGAGGATTCCGCCCGGTCAAAGACGGTCTATACCTTCCTCAACATCCTTACTTTCCTGAGCCTACATCTCTTGCTGCCAATATCCCAATGATTATTTCTACCACCTTTTACGAAAGGTCCCCCAGTGCGTTCGATTCTTCCCTGGAGAATATTACAATGGAAAAGGCAAAAGAACTAGCCAGGCAAATAAGAGGTTTCGGGCAGCCGATTGGTGATAATGCCGACCAAGCAATAGAAGCTTATGCAAAAGTTTTTCCTGATCGTAAGCCTATAGAGATCCTTTCCATGGTATTGAGCAACAGAAAGAATGCCATTGACCTGGCTAACGCCAAGGCACAACAACCGGCACCGGTATATGTTGCCTGGTTTGGCTGGAATCCGCCACTCTTCGATGGCCGACTTAGGGCCTTCCATACGTTAGATATTTGTTTTTGGTTCTATAACACCGATCGCCAGCTATCTCACTCCGGCGGTGGTTCGAGGCCTAGAAAACTGGCAGCAAAAATGGCAGGTGCTTTGATACAATTTATGAAAACTGGAAGTCCTGAGGACGGGGGACTTCCGCATTGGCCAAGGTATACGGCATTAAAGGGAGAAACCATGATACTGGATGATCAGCCTGTAGTAAAGAATGATCCCGATAGGGAAGCACGTAAATTTTTGACTGCCTGAAAAACGCACTGGCACAAAATTTTAAACTCTATAAACATGAAAATTATTATCTGTTTCCTGATTTCTAATAATATGTGAAAGCCTGTACTCTTTAATGAGAAGTACATGAACATGATTTTATCTGGGTTGTGCATCTAGCTAATTAATACTTTTTAAATAAGAAGGCAATGAAAAAAATAATGGTAAGCATTGCTTTGGTTTGTATGGGCATTCTCGGATATTACCCATCTGCAGGACAAGCCGATCAGCCTCCTTATGTTTCTGCTGTTCCTAAATTTACGTTTGCCGGAACACTTTCAGAACAGGAAAAACAACTAAAGGAGAATCCCCTCATGTTGCGTTTTGCTGCGTCACGAAAGAAGCAGGCCGCTGACCGGTTTCGCCCGATCTATCATTTTGTGAGCCCGGAAAGTCGCATGAACGATCCTAACGGACTTTGTTTCTGGAAAGGTAATTGGCACTTGTTCTACCAGGCATATCCACCCGAAGATCCGCGTCAACACTGGGGCCATGCCATCAGCAAGGATTTGATCCACTGGCGGGATCTTCCCTATGCCATCTATCCAAGTCCAGAAAGGGCTGTTTTTTCCGGCTCCACGCTTGTCGAAGATGGCCGTGTAATAGCTATGTATCATGGAACTGCTGTAGGAAATATGGTTGCTGTATCCAGCGACCCTTTGCTGTTGAACTGGGAAAAAGTAACCGGTAAGGCCGTTATTCCCCTGAAAAGTACAACAGGGTTTTCCCTTCCCTATAGTGTATTCGATCCGTGTATCTGGGAAAAAGACAGCATCTATTATTCGCTTTCTGCCAGCCGGTCACCCACAGGCCCAGGGGGCAGGCCTGTAAGGGGAAATCATCTTTTCCGGTCTAAAGATCTTGCCCGTTGGGAGTATATGCATGAATTTGTAAAAGATGACCGGTTTACCTTGATCGGTGATGACGGCGCCTGTCCGTATTTCTGGCCTATTGGTGACCGTTACATTATGAATTTCTTTAGCCATATGAGCGGCGGCCAATATCTTTTGGGTGATTACGACAAGCAGAACGACAAATTCCTTGTTACTTCCGGTGGAAAATACAACCACGGAGCGGTGAGCCCTTCCGGGGTGCATGCCCCTTCTGCCGCGCCGGATGGAAAAGGAGGCGTGATCGTCATCTTCAACATGAATCCGGGCAAACCCACCGGAGAATGGAACCAAATCATGACGCTGCCGCGCAGGCTGACGCTTATTGGAAAAGATGAATTAGGCCAGGAACCTGCCGGTGATATTGAGTCGCTACGTTACAATCGTCAACGTGTAGGTACGATGAAGTTGCCGGCCAACCAAGAAATAGTTTTGAAGAACATTAATGGTAATGCAATAGAAATTTCGGCCGAGATCGATCCCAAGAATGCGCAGTTGATTGAAATGAATGTTTTGCGCTCGCCCAATAAAGAAGAGTATACACGCATTGTATTCTTTAAAGAAAAAGGGTTTACAAAGGGATTAGAATACAAGTCGGGGCCTGAAACGGCAATAATGCCAGCGGACCTGGTAAGTTTGGTTACGGGTGAGAAACCGATGGCCCGAGCGCCGAATACACAGTCCAGTCTGATCACGATCGAATCCTCCTATTCATCTACACTTCCGGATGTCCGACTACGGGCTCCTGAAACCGCGCCGTTCTTTTTAAATCCGGGTGAAACCGTCAAGCTGCGAGTTTTTATTGACAAAAGTGTAGTCGAGGTGTTCGTGAATGGAAAGCAGTGCGTGGCCATGCGCGTATATCCCGGTCGGGATGACAGCACGGGAGTCTCTATACGAGCACAGGGACAGGAAGCCGAGCTCAAATCACTCGACGCCTGGCAAATGAAAAGCATCTATTAATTAAATAACAAAACAGATGAAAAAAAATTATTTGCTAAAGACAACTTTCGTTCTTTTAGCGATTGCCACAACTTGTTTTTCTTTTTCACAAAAAAATACTGTAGACATTTTTGAGGGACACGGTGATGTAGGTTCCGGCGTAAAACCGGGTTCTGCTACTTATATTCCGCAAACCCGGCAATACGTCGTTTCCGGTGCCGGTTATAACATTTGGGGCGATCACGACGAGTTTCATTTTTTGTGGAAACGCATGAAGGGAGATTTTATCCTTTATACTCGTGCCGAGTTTGTAGGTAAAGGCGTAGAGTTGCACCGGAAGATTGGCTGGATGGCACGTAAAACGCTCGATGGAAATTCGCCTCACATCAATGGTGTGGTGCACGGTGACGGACTAACCTCACTGCAGTTTAGAAGGACGGCCGGTGCCGAAACTGAAGAAATCAAATCCAAACTGACGCACGCCGATGTTATCCAACTGGAAAGAAAAGGCAATACCTATACCCTGCGGGCAGCCCGGTTTGGCGAACCGTTTGTGATCGACTCCATAGCCGGTTTAGATTTGGGCGATGAAGTATACATAGGTTTGTTTGTCGGTTCGCATA
>CBKWHA010000212.1:0-9566 GCA_966674115.1 uncultured Chitinophagaceae bacterium | reverse complement strand
CCCTTTTGCCCGGAGACATCATCTCTACCGGTACACCCGCTGGGGTGGGACTGGGTATGAACCCCCAGGTCTACCTCCAACCCGGAGATGTGGTAGAACTGGGCATCGACGGGCTGGGCACCGCCACTCAAAACGTAATCTCATTCAAAAAATAACCCTTATACTATGGAATCTTCGACCTCCCTAGGGGCTATCGACGCCCACCAACACTTTTGGAAATTTGACCCGGTACGGGATAGCTGGATCAATGAAGACATGAAAATGATCCAAAGGGATTTTCTTCCTCAAGACTTAAACCCTATTCTTCAAGCCAATGGGCTGGAAGGATGCGTAACCGTGCAATCTGATCAATCAGAAGCGGAAAATGACTTCCAATTGGCCAATGCAGATCAGTATGATTTCATTAAAGGCGTAGTGGGCTGGGTGGACCTGCAGGCAGACAACATAAAAGAACGCCTGGCATATTACAGCAAATTCAAAAAGCTGAAAGGCTTCCGGCACGTCCTCCAGGGCGAGCCCCAAAGGGATTTCATGCTGCGACCTGCCTTCAAAAGAGGAATTGGATTGTTGAACAAATATGGTTTTACTTACGACATCCTCATCTTCCCCGACCAGTTAGGTTATACTAAAGAATTTGTGGCCTCTTTCCCGGATCAGAAGTTTGTGATTGATCATATTGCCAAACCTTACATAAAGGATAAAAAGATAGATGAATGGAAAAGAGACATTTCGGAAGTAGCTCAGTTCGAAAACGTGTACTGCAAGGTGTCAGGCATGGTAACAGAAGCTGATTGGAAGGCTTGGAAGAAAGAAGACTTCATACCCTATCTTGATGCTGTCGTAGAATCTTTTGGAACAAATAGGCTGATGTATGGCTCCGACTGGCCTGTTTGCCTGGTGGCTGCTTCTTATGAAAATATGTTAGGGATCGTGAAAGATTACTTTTCTTCATTTTCTTCAGAAGAAGAAAAGCAGTTTTTCGGTGGCAACGCCAGGAAATTTTATGATCTGTAAAATTTCCTGGCCTCACCACTTCCCATCCGCCACGGTCGAACTCCCCGTTACCCTCCTGCTAAAAACTTTTTTCAAAAGTTCCGTCGTACGGGCAGCGGGATTCTCGCGTATATTGGCTTCTTCCTTTGCGATCTGATCAAATAAGGCAGCAACAGCCCTGTCTGCAACGTAGGCTGTAAGGTCTGGGTTCAGCTTTTTAGTCGTAGTTGGGAAACGGTTGTAGGTATTGATCAATTCATCATAATATTTAGTGGCACTGAATTTCTCCAATGAGCCTTTGATCACAGGTGTAAACGCAGCGATCAGTTTGTCTGATGTTTTTTCTTTAAAGTATATCGTGGCAGCATCTTTAGGGCCTCTGATAATGTTTAGCGCATCACTGATGGTCATAGCTTTAATGGCATCCAGGAAAACTGGGCGGGCAAAACCTACAGCATCTTCTGCAGCCCTGTTGATCTGGAGTAT
Source organism: uncultured Chitinophagaceae bacterium (assembly GCA_966674115.1). Taxonomy (GTDB): domain Bacteria; phylum Bacteroidota; class Bacteroidia; order Chitinophagales; family Chitinophagaceae; genus Flavisolibacter. The sequence continues at coordinate 8,087 of CBKWHA010000212.1, read as the reverse complement.
GGCCTTGTCAACCATAGCACCCATTCCGAGTTGTCGCATCGTGTTTTCGATCCGTTGGGCTTCCGGTGGCAGGAACAATTTATAGGTTTGACTGCCAAAGAACCCATCGGTAACATTCAATGTCTGAATCCCTCTGCCTACCCCCTGGTCAAGGGCTTCGCGAATGCCTTGTGCTGCTTCGGCTTCGGTTACCACCCCGGCGCCGCCCGGGAGGTTAGATAATGTATCACAAGACATCAAACCAATACTTAAAACCAAGGAGAGAAATACCGTTCTGATCATTTTGTCCTGTTTATATGATGTTTCCAAATTACCTGCCAGATTTATACCACCTCTTCACAACTACAAAATCTCAAAATCCCAAAATCCCCAAATCCTGCTTAATATTCCCTGCCTTCCCTACTTTTGCGCAACAAGTTTTTAAAATATGCAATCTACGCATTTATCAGAGCAGGAAATTGTACGCAGGGAAAAGTTGGCAGAATTGCAAAAGTTGGGCATTGATCCCTACCCTGCCGCGTTATACCCAATTAATATCTATTCAACCACTATCAAGAATTCATATAGCGACGACAGGAAAGACGAATTCATTAATCTATGCCTGGCAGGTCGCATCATGAGTGTGCGCGACATGGGTAAGGCATCCTTTGCCGTACTGCAAGACTCTCATGGCCGCATCCAGTTGTATATCCGCAGGGATGATTTAGCCAATGGCGATGACACCTCCATGTATGACCTGGTTTGGAAAAAACTGTTGGACATTGGTGATTATATTGGCGTAAAAGGCTTTGGGTTCCGTACCAAAACCGGTGAGATCTCTGTTCATGTAAAGGAACTGGTTATCCTGGCAAAGTCCCTCAGACCATTACCCATTGTAAAAGAAGCGGAAGGCCAGGTATTCGATGCCGTTACCGATCCGGAGTTTAAATACCGCCAGCGTTATGCAGACCTCGTGATCAATCCTTCAATAAAAGAAACCTTCTTAAAGCGCACCAGGATGATCAACTCCATCCGCGAATTTTTGAACAACCATGGCGCATTGGAAGTAGATACGCCTGTATTGCAAAGCATTCCGGGTGGTGCAGCGGCCCGTCCGTTCATTACCCACCACAATGCACTGGACGTACCTTTTTACCTCCGTATAGCCAATGAACTGTATTTAAAACGATTGATCGTCGGAGGCTTCGACTGGGTTTATGAATTCAGCCGCAATTTCCGCAATGAGGGTATGGACCGTACACACAACCCGGAATTCACTATCCTTGAGTTTTACGTTGCCTATAAAGACTATTTGTGGATGATGAATGTAACCGAGCGCCTGTTGGAGAAAGCTGCGGTAGACGTAACCGGTGGCACCGATGTACAGGTAGGCGAAAACATCATCAGCTTCGAAGCACCTTTTAAACGCATTTCTATTTACGACGCCATTAAAGAGCACACAGGCTTTGATGTAAGCCAGATGGATGAAGCAGCACTGCGAGACGTGTGCAAACAATTGCGCATTGAAGTAGACGAAACCATGGGCCATGGCAAGCTGATCGACGAGATCTTTGGCGAACGCTGCGAGCACCACTACGTGCAGCCTACATTCATTACCGACTACCCTGTAGAAATGAGCCCGCTGACAAAGAAACACCGTCACAAGCCGGGACTGGTAGAACGCTTTGAACTAATCATCAATGGTAAAGAAATTGCCAACGCCTATAGCGAATTGAACGATCCTATCGACCAGCGCGAACGCTTTGAAGAGCAGGTACGACTGATGGAGCGTGGCGATGTAGAAGCAATGTATATTGACTATGACTTCCTGCGTGCACTGGAATACGGTATGCCGCCTACTGCCGGCATTGGCTTTGGCATTGATCGTCTGTGCATGCTGCTTACCAACCAGCCTTCCATCCAGGACGTGCTGCTGTTCCCTCAAATGAGGCCAGAGAAATTTGGAGTGGAAGCTGAAGAAGATAAAGATATTTCATGCTGATAAGACATCATAAAACATGAAAATGAATTAATAAAGAAAGCCCTTACCTTAAGTATCTCAAATCTTAAATCCCTCATGAAAGTAACCGGCTTCTCTTTTATTCGAAATGCAATAAAGTTTCAATATCCCATTGCTGAAGCTTTACAGTCTATTCTCCCACTTTGCGATGAAGTGGTGGTAGCAGTTGGCAAATCAGATGATAATACAAGAGAAGAGGTAGCTTCACTAAGCCCTAAAATAAGGATCATTGACACCATCTGGGATGAAAGGCTGAGAGAGGGTGGCCGCGTTTTGGCTGTTGAAACTGATAAGGCTTTCCAGGCTATTGGTCCTGACAGCGACTGGTGCATTTACATTCAGGGAGATGAAGTCATGCATGAAGACAGCCATGAAAAAGTGCGTAAGGCCATGGAGCGCTGGAAAAATGACAAAATTGTGGAAGGACTCTTGTTTAAATACCGTCACTTTTATGGCTCTTATGATTATGTGGGCGTCTCCTCCAACTGGTACCGGCATGAAATAAGAGTCATTAAAAATGATAAAACCATCTACTCCTACCGTGATGCGCAGGGTTTTCGTAAAGGGGATAACCAAAAACTAAGAGTAAAGCCTATTGATGCCTATATACATCACTATGGCTGGGTGCGTGAGCCGGAAACCATGACGGCAAAGCAGAATAATTTTGGCAGCCTTTACAGAGGTGGTAATAAACCCTTAGACAACATAAAACTATACACTGGCGCTTTTGACTACGGACAAATTGATGCCCTTGAAAAGTTTACCGGCATACATCCTATTGTAATGCAAGAGCGCATCAAACGCATGAATTGGAAGTTTGATTATGACCTTTCCTACAACCATTTAAAGCCAAAAGAGTTTTTTAAAAACATGGTTGAAAAAATAACAGGCAAACGTCCGTTTGACTACAAGAACTATGTTTTGGTGTAGGAACTGTAAGGATCTTAGCCGATGTACAGGACAGACTTAAACTTTCATCCGGAACTGCACCTGTAGTAAGCGTTGAGTACTTGAAGAGCCATACCACAACATACACCAAAGAAAGGCTTGCAGCCTTTGCCACTTAGCTCACTTTTGGGTTTGGGATGGTCTCTGCCAAGGCCCTAAAGGGAATGGCCTGATACAGCCTGTCCAGAGGCCTGGTGAAAAACTGGGCCAGCAATTCCGCCTCCGGCAGTTCGGAGAGATTGTTGCTGTTCATAGCTTAGGCATTTTTTGCTGCCCCAATATTGACACTTTCGGTGCGTTTTGAGGCTTTTTCCAATCCGCACAGAAAATACAAGACCCGCTACCAGAGCGGGTCTTGTATTTTCGGGGATACCCTACCTGTGTGGTAATGAAACTAACAGTTATGTCCATCGGTGTGTCCACCAAAACAACAGCAGGACGGAGTTTACTACCACTAAGGTCAGTAAAGGGAAAGGTAATAAGTACAATGTCACTTTTTGCCATTATACACTTCTTTCAGGTCTGCTTCTGTGTAGAGGTCTTCTTCCTGGTTAAGGAAATCAAATGTTGAACCCTGGACAACCATTTTCTGAATTCCTTGGGTGAGTTGGTGTTCCTCGTATTGTTTCATAATGAATTCAGCAAAAGTGGAAATTTCCTCTGCTTTTTCTTCGGGCAATTGATTGATTGCTCTCAGCGTCCTTTCTATGATAGCTTGACGAGTCATGTGTGTGCTTGAAAGTAAAATTTACGGCTTTTCTGCTTTAGAGACTTCTACCGCATGGCAGGCAACAGTAGATAAATTTACGAACCAAGCTGATCCGGACAAGAAATTCTGTTAACCAATAAACAAGTCAGGCATCAAACCTTCACCCGGATTCACTGCATAGTCACTGAGATCAGTGATACCTTCTTCTTTCAGCACTTCTTCATCTATAAAAAAATTACCCGTACAATTGGCAGAAGACCTGCGCAAAATATAATACGCCGCTTCAGCTACAATCTCAGGCCTGCGGCTCTTCTGCACCATAGAATCGCCACCTAACAAATTTTGTACGGCGGCAGTGGCAATGGTAGTTTTGGGCCATAAAGCATTCACTGCAATAAGGTACGGCTTCAGTTCTTCTGCAAGTCCTATAACGATCATGCTCATGCCATATTTACTCATGGTATACGCTAAATGTGGTGCAAACCATTTCGGATTCAGGTCGATCGGAGGAGATAGATTTAAAATATGCGGATTACCAGAATTTTTAAGATAAGGAATACAAGCCCTGCTCATGAAAAACGTTCCCCGTACATTGATGTCGTGCATCAGGTCATAGCGTTTGGCTTCAGTTTGTTCAGTTGGCGTGAGGCTGATCGCGCTGGCATTATTAACCAAAATATCAATACCGCCAAAAGTCTTCACAGTTTCTTCCACAGCCGCCTGTATCTGGTCTTCAAAGCGGATATCTACCTGCAGCGGCAACGCCTTGCCACCAAGAGCTTCAATTTCTTTTGCTGTTTCATAGATCGTTCCTTCTAGCTTTGGATGAGGTTCTGTTGTCTTAGAGGCAACGACAATGCTGGCTCCCTCCTTGGCTAAGCGAAGTGCAATCGCTTTGCCAATGCCGCGGCTGGCACCGGTAATAAAAACAACCGTTCCTGCCTGTACACTTGCAATGCGGGAAGTAGCCGCAACTTCATGATTGGTATCTGGATTTTTCTGCATAAAGAAGTCAGTTTGAAAAAGATGCTAAGCTTTTGAGAACATCAGCTTTATAAAGCTCATTTTTTTCATAAAGGTCTCGTGTTATTTTTTTGAATTCAGGCGTGTTTCTTACAAAGTCAAAAAAAGGATCCTGCTCAAAAAATTTATATTCATGCCATCCTTTATCGAGTGCTTTTTGTAAGTAACGAATATACTGCGGATCGCCGAGGGCAGCATAGATCCTGCTGATATCGTAATAGTGCCAATGGTCCCAATAACCTAAAGATTCCAATCTAATTTTCAGTGCTTTTTCAAAAAATTGTTTACCGGACTTTACATCTCCTATATGAATTTTTGCAAGAGCGGCATCTATATCATCAGGATGTGTAGAAATTTTATAAAGAGAATCAGCGGTCTTCCATTGCTTTTGAAATAAATTAAAGATCGCCATGTTGTAATTAAAAGCTTTTTGGTCCTGGCTATAGATGCTTTTGACTACCCGCTCAAACCCCTTCGCATTACCAGTGATATGATAAAAAACTACATTTGCCCCAACAACATCAGACCGGTCTGGTTTAATTTTCATAGCCATATTAATATAACTCTTCATTGAGTCGAGCATGCCCAGCTCATAAAAAATAGATGCTTTGGAAATATAATTACGAGGCTCTGTAGGATCATGCCAGATGGCCTTCATGCTCCAGTTCATGGCCTTTCCATATTCGCCTTTTCTTGTATAAAGGCTGGAAATATATCCAACCTGGGAAAAAGGCTGAATTTCATCACACTTCATTAACCATTTCAAAGCTTCATCAATATCTCCTGTTGTTTCATAAATATTGGCCAGGGCTTTATATCCATCCACCTTCTTGGGTCCATAGTGGATAGCAGCCTTGGCCAAAAGCAAGGCTGAGTCGATCCAATGTTCGGGATCTTTTGCATCCCAGCTCATAAGAGAAAAGTTGATACTAAGCAAGGCATACGCTTCTGCAAAAGCCGGGTCAAGCTGCAGCGCTTTACGCAACAAATCCATTGCAGTGATTCTGCTGGTTTTCTCCCCACCCAACCCAAAATTCAGATAAGATAAATTTTGGGCTTTTAAATAATAATCATACGCATCTGTGTTCAAGGTGAGTGGAGCATCCAGCTTTTGTTTGGTTTCATCAGAAAGTTTGATCTGGAATTTACTGGCTATATTTTGGGCAATATCAGACTGCACAGCAAAAACATCCCTTAATTCCCGGTCATAATTTTCTCCCCAAATATGTTCGTCCGATACGGCATCAATTAATTGTGCAGTGATACGTAATTTGTTTCCCTGCTTGCGTACGCTGCCTTCCAAAATATTCTTAACCCCTAATTCCCGGGCAATCTGTTTGGCATTTTTGCCCTTGCCTTTATATTGAAGAACAGATGTGCGGCTGGTTACCTTCAGTTCATCAATCATGGATAACCTCGTAATGATCTCCTCTGTAATACCGTCACTGAAGTATTCCTGTTCAGGATCACCACTCATGTTACTGAAATAAAGCACGGCAATGGAGTTCTGCTTTTTTACATTGCCAATAGATGCTCCATTATGCACACTCATATTCTTGATAAGAAGAAAAGACGCCAGCACAATCAAAATAGCGCTTGCAACAATGGTCCATCTTTTTCTTAGTGATTGATGGGCTTCTGGTGCAGGAACTTTCAGCTTCCCCTCCATTTGTTCTTGTTCTGGTACGGTTAACCCATCATTGGTTAAACCATATACCTCCAGGGGCTCTTCTACATTCTTAAATTCAAACCTTCCCAGGGATATAGCTTTGAACTCAGGATGATTTTTTATATTATCATGCACTTCTTTTGATAAAAGAACAGAACCGGCTACTCCTAAAGATTGAATACGGGAGGCAATATTTACCCCATCTCCCAGCGCCTTGCCATCTTCAAAAAATAACTCACCAATGTGCAGGCCAATCCGTAACGGAACTTTGGGTTCAACTTGCAATTGTTGTTGGAGTTCAATGGCACAGTGGATGGCTTCCGAAGCACTGCGAAAAGAACAAAGGCTGCCATCACCATAATTGTGCAACACTTTCCCCTGGTGCGCAACAACATTTTTTTCGAGAACAGCATTATAATGTTTGAAAACTGATGCCGCCTGTACTTCATTGCGCTGCATCATGGCAGTGTAACCCACAATATCGGTAAACATAATGGCAGCAAGCTGGCGGATAGAAGACATCCCTTAAAGTTTCTATCAGTAAGTTACCCATTTTTAAGTTAATATTCCGGCAACTTAGGCTTTGTATGCATAATGTCATCTATCTGCTGTAGTACTTCCGGCGTTAGTTTATTTACAGCATCAATTGCTTTAAGATTCTCCATCAACTGTTCCTTCTTTGTCGCGCCCAATATAGCAGTAGTGACATTAGGATTTTTGATTGTCCATGCAATAGATAGTATGGATACGGGCACTTCTAACTCCTCGGCAAGATCTGTCAGCTTTCTTACTTTCATCAGTTTATCTTCTACCATCCACTGGTCACGGAGCCAGTCAAAACCTTCCAGAGCAAATCGACTACTCTCAGGAATACCCTTGTTGTATTTGCCGGTTAGCAGGCCTGATGCCAACGGACTCCAAATTGTAGTACCCATACCCACGGTCTTGAAAATCATCAGGTAATCCTTTTCCATTTTATACCGCTCCAGCAGGTTATATTGCGGCTGCTCTACTGCAGGCCCAATGAGTTTATATTCATGTGCCGCCCTATGCGCTTCCATAATTTCCACACCACTCCATTCAGACGTTCCCCAATACAGGATCTTTCCCTGCTGCATCAGCATATTCATGGTCCACACCACTTCTTCTATGGGCACGTTCTTATCTGGACGGTGACAGAAATAAATATCCAGGTAATCGGTTTGAAAGCGCTTCAAGGCTTCATGACATGCTTCAAACAGGTGTTTCCGGCTAAGGCCGGTCTGGTTGGGCCTGTTCTCCGGGCCACGCCATCCGAAAAAAGCTTTGCTGCTGATCGTATAAGAAGTCCTGTCCCATCCTTTCTTTTTTAAGATTCGCCCCATTTGTTTTTCGCTTTCACCGCGGGCATACACTTCAGCGTTATCAAAGAAGTTGATACCATTATCATAAGCAATGCCCATTAATTGATCTGCAAGATTATCATCGATCTGTTTGTGAAAGGTTACCCAGCTTCCGAAAGACAAAACGCTCAACTGTAAGCCGGTTTTTCCCATGCGCCTGTACTCCATAATTACTTTCGATTTAAGATTTACGGTTTTGCAATAATTCCATTTTCATTTCACCATTCACAATCTATATCCATACTACTCAGCTTAAAATGGTAAAATACCAAATTAAATTAGGTAGTACGGTATTGTATGCGTTGAAAGCCGCAACCATCAAGAGGTTTTTACTTCGTACCTCTAACCTCGTACCTC
>CBKWHA010000211.1:0-9581 GCA_966674115.1 uncultured Chitinophagaceae bacterium | reverse complement strand
AAGGCGATTAAGTAACAAGCGATTTACTTCAAATTGGGTTTTCGTTTGCGTTATTGAGATATAGCATAAGTTTTTATAAAAGCTATTAGTAATAATGATTATCCTCAAGTAATGAAATTAGAAAAGTGGTACCAATATGTAGTCTATAAGCACCAATATCAAAAGAAAGTTCTCTAAGATTAAGATTAGGCCGTGCAAATACTTGAATAATAGGGTAGAAGCGGAGAAATAGTAAGAAAGATCAGCTTCTAATTCCAGCTATACCACCATTTAAATCTTTTTACTCACCAACTGCCAAAGCTATAGCATTAAAATTTTCATATTCCTTTTCATTTGAACATATGCTAGATCCTGCAATTGACTTTTATCAATATATTTTTTTGACCGAAAGCAATGAGAGATTGCAAGTAGTCAAAGGAACTTTGTATTATAAAATTGAATCAAATGAAAATAGAAAGGAATGTAAAACACCCAAATTTTATAGTTGGACTTATTAGTTATTTGCTGCTCCTGATTGGGGTCGTTGTGAATGCAAGTGGTTTTGTGGCTGGAAAATTTATGATAGTGCTATCTGTGATCTTAGGTGGTATTCATTGGATAGGAAGCGTTATTGATGTTTACAATGATCATTATTTAAAAAACGAAGAAGCCAGCCGTTATTTATGGATGTCATTGGTTATTATGATACCACCTATATCTGGCATGCTGTATTACATGATGAAACGAAAGAAAGTTAGTTTTTAATGAGCTTTTTTAATTAACAGCTCAGCACATGTTCATGTACGTTGGTAATTTTTTATAATTAAGTACCTATTATATTAAATGCCATGCATACTGTTGACCAGTCGCATGGCATTTACAACTTTTTTAATATCTCAATTATTCAAATATTCTGGCAAAGTGATTTTCCAAATGGTTGCGCATGGCATTGCGGAACAGTTCCGGTGAGCCATTTTCAATTATATCCACTAAACCTTTGTGTGACACAAATTTTTTTGTATTTGCCGGCTTTTTTAGCAAACCGCTGTGGTGGACATAATCAAAGATTGGTAACAACATTTTCTGGAACTTCTTCATAGTATTGTTCCCTGTTATTTCGTAGAGTTTACCATGAAAAGCAATTTCATGTTCAATGTTGAACAGGTAATGTTCAGTTTCCTGGGGCTCGTTGCTTACAATTTTTTTCAATTCCTCAATATCTTCTTTTGTAACACGCTGGAAGATGAAATCTGCCATACCAATTTCCAGGACAAGGCGCAATTCAAACATTTCCTTTAATGTATCCTGATCAAGGATATATGGGTTCATACTTTTACCCATAATACCAAACAGGTCAGGGCTGGTAATCACAGCGCCCTTCTTCTTTTTTGATTCTATAAGCCCCATTACCCGCAGGCGCAGCAATGCTTCCCTAATTACGGTCCGGCTAACACCTAAGGTTTCTGCCAATTCTATTTCTTTAGGAATAGCATCTCCAACCTTTAGTTTTCTTTGCTGCAGTAAACCTACCAGATTGGCTTCCACCCTGTCCACCAATGAACTGGTGTCTATAGATTTCATGTCTTCTTTAAGAGATACCACTGCCATAGAATATAATTATGTATTACTTAATAATATGTAAAGATAGGGTATTAAGCAAAACTTATGCTTTAACAAATAATTTTTTCTATAAAAAGAAAACATTTTGGTGGTTTAAACTTTTTGTCTACCTTTATTATGTCATACATAATACCTAAACGTATAATCATGAAGAAAGCAATTGCTTGTCAGCGACTGCTAGTGCTATTAGCAGGAATGTTTGTCTGGATCACAATCCATGCACAAACAAAACAGGTTACAGGAAAGGTAACCAGCGAAGAGGGCTCGCCACTACCGGGCATCAGTATTACAGTAAAGGGTAAACCAACCGGTACGCAGACGGCTGCGGATGGTACCTACACTATTCAGGCAGATGCCAATGACGTGCTTGTGTTCAGTTCAGTAGGTTATGAGCCAACAGAGGTGCCGGTTGGTGCATCCTCGATTCACAGCATTTCTTTGAAGGCAGCCGATAAGAAGATGGATGAAGTGGTTGTAGTGGGATACGGAACCCAAAGCAGGAGAAACATCACAAGTTCTATTGCCAAGCTTGACAAAGATGTACTTGCCAGTGCTCCCCGTGCTAATATAGGCAGCGCCTTGCAAGGCACGGTTTCAGGCTTACAAGTAGTGAATGCAACAGGTCAGCCCGGAGCTGCTCCACAAATTTTATTACGCGGTGGCGCTTCCATTAATAATCCAGGCGCACCGCTTGTCGTAGTGGACGGCATAATCCGGGAATTCAATGACATCCCTTCAGAAGACATTGCATCCATTGAATTACTGAAAGACGCCGCTTCTACTGCTATTTATGGTGCAAGGGCAAATAATGGCGTTATTTTGATTACTACCAAACAGGGAAAAGCCGGTAAGGCTGAAGTTTCCTACAAGTTTACTGGCGGTTATAACATCAGACGAGACAATTATAATTATTTCGGAGCGAAAGACTATATCTATTATAACCGTTTAGGGAACTTAAATTCTGGCAGAACCTTAGCCCAGGTGAATTCATCGAGGGGTTATGGTTTATTAACCAATCCTGCTGACTCTGCTACTTTCGATATCAGAGCCTATGGCCCTTCTTCAGCACATCTTTTAAATATGGGCTGGGATACAGTAGGTGACCCTTATGGTGGCACCATTATATTTAAAGACCACGGAGGCGAAGTAGAAGATCTTGTTTTTAGAAATACTTACACAAAAGATCATTATGTAAACGTCACAGGTGGAAATGATAAAGGAAAATATTTTGCCTCTTTCGATTACTACAATGAAGACGGCATTATCGTTGGGTCTCAGTACAAACGTTATTCTGGCAATTTGAACGGATCGTATAAAGTGCGTCCAAATGTAGAAGTGAGCACAGGTGTAAACCTTTCAACCTCATCACAAGTTGGTACCATAGGTGGAGAAATCAATACACTATACAGAAGCATGGCTATTTGGCCAACATTCAATCCCTGGCTTGATTCTGCTAAAACAAAACCCAACCCTGGCAATGGTATTACAGATGGCAATCCTTTGTATTGGTTAGGCAAACTGGATAGAAGCAATGAAGTAAACAGGGTAACGGCGAATGGATCGGTTAAATGGGATATTATTCCTGGTTTGTATGTAAAAGCCACGGGTAATGCTTATTTATTTGAGCAGATAAATCAATCTTTCCAAAAGGCCACGCAGACTTATGCAAACATTTTTGCCAATCCGCCTTCTTTCAGCAACACCAGCAGGGCATCTTTTTCCACTTTGTCACGGTCTTTCCAACAGCAGTACAATGCCATTGTAAATTATAATAAAAGGTTTGCAGACAAGCATAATATAAACATCATGCTGGGCTCCGAATATTATGGCACCAAAGCATTTGATATGCAGGTGGCTGGCACCAACGCACCTACTGATGATATACCTACTGTAAATGCCGCTACTACTTTTATAGCCAACAGCTCCACCGATCCTTATAATCCCAACAATAATTATAGTTTACAATCAGAATACCGCATCGTTTCGCAATTTGGAAGACTTAACTATGATTTCGACAACCGTTACCTGCTGACGGCAGTATTCCGCAGAGATGGTGTTTCCAGTCTAGCCAAGGAAAACAGGTGGGGATTTTTCCCTGGTATGTCAGCCGGCTGGAATGTGCATAACGAAGATTTCTTCCAAAACTCAGGTCTTGACAAGTATGTTTCTACTTTCAAGCCCCGGATCAGCTATGGCGAAAACGGCAATGTGGCTGGCTTGGGCCGCTATGAAGTACAAGGTGGTTATGGCGGACAGGGTCTTTATAATGGGAATGCCACTTTCTTGAACACTTCAATGATCAACAGTGATTTAAGATGGGAAAAGAGTAAAACAACAGATGTTGGTCTAGACCTTGGATTATTGAACAACAAGATCACTGTGATCTTTGACTACTATAACCGGAAAACCAGCGACCTCTTAACCAATTTGTCACTTCCAAGTTACACAGGCTTCAATTCTTTCAGAACCAATTTGGGAACTTACCAGAACAAAGGCTATGAATTTTCAGTAAACGCCAATGTGCTTAATCAGCCAAATGGCTTGAAATTAGATATTGGAGCCAATGCTACATTCGTAAAGAATAAAATTCTGAAACTGCCTTTTAACGGCAATGAAAACAACAGACAGGGAGGCTTACAGGTATACGATCCAAAATCCGGAAAAGTTATATGGGTAGGTGGTTTGCAGGAAGGCCAGGCTTTAGGCGACATCTATGCATTTCAGCAGGAGTCCATTTTTGCAAACGATGAAGAAATTGCAAAAGTTGCTGCAAACAGAAGAGACCTGGTTGCACAAATTAGCGGTCCCGGCGTTACATATGGAACCGGCAAGATCACTCCAGGTGATGTAAACTGGCTGGACTTGGATAAAAACGACACTATTGACTCAAGAGACCAGGTGTACATTGGTAATATTTATCCAAAATGGACAGGTGGTTTTTCCACTAACCTTTCCTATAAAAACTTCTCCTTTTATTCCCGTTTTGAATTTGCCACAGGCCATACCATTTATAATGACCTTGTAGCGAGGACGCTGGGTAACTATCAGGGAACGTTCAACTATTTCGATCTTCAAAAAAATGCCTGGTCGCCAACAAACACCCATACCGATATACCTAAAGTATATTTTGCCGATCAGGTAGCTGCACCAAATGGCAAGAAGAATTATACAAGAAGTAATAATGCCGGCCAGGTGTTGAACAGCAATAACTCACGCTTCTACGAAAAGGGAGATTACCTGGCACTGCGCGAAATGACTCTTTCGTATGATTTTGCTAAATCACTGTTGGCAAAAACAAAGGTATTATCTCAGTCGAGGATCTATGTTAGCGTGAACAACCTGTTTTACATTACTAAATTCAGCGGTCCTACACCTGAGCCTCCAGTTTCAAATGGTGTTACAACCGGAATTTATGCCGGCACCTATCCAACTCCTAAATCCATTGTTTTAGGTGTTCAGGTTTCTTTTTAAAACAACAAACTGATTTAAAATATGAAAAAGAATATAATCATATTAGGTACAGGGCTCATGATGTTGCTGAGCGCCTGTAGCAAGAAGCTGGATCTGGCTCCTGTCAGCAGCATTTCCGAACCCGAGTTCTGGCAAACTCCTGAGCAGCTAGATGCGTTTGTTACCGGTATTCATGCCCGGTTCCGCAGTCACACCTTGCCATTTCTTTACTTGGGCGAGTTGCGTGCGGACATTTATGGTACCGAACCTGGTTCCAGCTCGACATTCACCGGCGAAGCCACCCAAGGTGTTGAGCGTTTGTGGATGAACAACCTGGATATGGACGCTCCCGGCGTGAGCAATTTCGGTGGCTTCTATTCCAATATCAACCAGCTTAATTTATTGATCAGCAAATTGAATACGATCAATACAATTACTGAAGCCAACAAGAGTTATTATTTGGGTGTGGCATACGGCATGAGGACTTATTATTACTTCCAGATGCTGCGCACCTGGGGTAAAGTGATCATTCAGACCGAACCTACTACATCTATAGATATTTCAAATCTTGCTAAACCAGCTTCCAGCGAAGAAGACATTATGAAGCTGATAAAAGAAGACATCGATAAGACCGTTGCTGCTTTTGAAACCGACTATTCATTTAAAAACCAAAAAGCCTTCTGGTCGAAATCAGCAACGCTGATGCTGAAGGCTGAAGTTTACCTGTGGACAAGTTACAGAGGTGGTGGTTCGGCAGACGCCACAACTGCAAAAAATGCATTGATTGATATACAAACAAATGCATCCGGCCTGGCCTTATTACCTTCGTTTGCTGATGTGTTTAATGCTACCAATAAAGGCAATGCCGAAATCATCTTTGCTATACGCCACAGACTTGATGAAGCTGCTTTGCCATTTGCAGGTACGTTTTTTCCGCAAACAGGCCTGATCGCTAATTTTTACGATTCAGTGGGCAACAGGAAGTTTAATGTAACTGCTGATAACTGGGGCGGTCTTTTAAGGGCTCCGGTCAAAGTAGCCACCTTCCACAAGTTTGATGACAAGGATAGCAGGAAATGGGCCTCCATTCAACCAGCTTATAATCTCGTAGGGAGTAACTATCAGATAGCAGGAGCTTTTGTAAAGAAGTATGAAGGACAGCAAAATGCAGGAAGCAGACAGTACACCAATGATTTCCCCGTTTACCGCTATGCTGATTTATTATTGTTATTGGCAGAAGCAAAAGTAGCATTAGGTGAAGATCCTTCGGCTGAGATCAATGCAGTACGCCAAAGAGCTTATGGCGCAAACTATGTTGCATCTGTACATGGATATCCCAATCTGCCAATTGATGCAGATCCTAAAGAAGCCATCTTACAGGAACGTTTTTTCGAATTCATTTTTGAAGGCAAAAGGTGGCATGACCTTAGAAGAATGGGAGATAGCTATGTTTATAAATACACAACTGTACCTGCAACAGAAGCATTCAAACTGCTTTGGCCTATTGACAGAGGCTCATTAACCAATAACAGGGCGTTGACACAAAATCCGGGATATCCTCAATTCTAAAATCAATTAGTTATTACAAATAAATTAGATTTTCAATTGCAGGCAAGCAAACAACCGGGTACCAGTGCCCCCGGTATTCAACAACTTTAATTCAACTGAAGAAATAAACACCAAATATGAAATTTCAACACTTACAAGGATTGGTTGCAGCACCCTTTACACCTATGCATGAGGATGGTTCGCTGAACTTATCATTGATACCTCAATATTATGAGTTCCTCAAAAGCAATGGCGTTACCGGCGCTTTCATCTGCGGCTCTACAGGTGAAGGTGTTTCCATGACCAATGAAGAAAAGAAAGCCGTTACCAATGCCTGGGCTGAAGTCACCCGGAACGATAAAGATTTTAAAGTCATGCTGCTGGTAGGCGGTACCAGCATTGCCGATTGCATTGATTTGGCCAAACACGCAAAGAAAGCAGGCATATATGCCGTTTCATTTACTGCACCGTTTTACTTTACACCCGCGAACGTCGGCAAGCTGGCTGATTGCTGCAAGGCTATTGCGGATGCCGTTCCTGATGTGCCCTTTTACTACTACCACATCCCTGTGTTGACAGGCGTGGGCTTTAACATGTTCGACCTGTTGCAGGCTGTGGATGGCAAGGTGCCCAACTTTGCAGGTATCAAATACACCCATGAGGATTTCATGGATTACCTTTCATGCCTGCGTTTTAAAGATGGTAAATATGATATGTTGTGGGGTCGGGACGAGAACATGCTCTCCGCTTTGGCGTTAGGCGCCAAAGGGTCTGTAGGCAGTACCTTCAACTATGCGGCACCGCTATATTACAGGCTGATAGACGCCTTCAATCAGGGCGATTGGGAAACTGCACAGGCGTTGCAGCAGAAATCAATAGACATGATCCGGCTGCTGGGTAAATATGGCGGTATTGCAACAGGCAAGGCTTATATGAAAGTAGCGGGGCTGGATTGTGGTGAATTCCGGATTCCTGTAACGAACATGAGTGCTGAAGGGTTCGAAGATTTTAAGAAGGATGTTGCAGCGCTGTCGTTTGATGAATTCAAATCCACTATTCCGCAACTGGTGAAATCATGAGGATTCGCAAATGAAACATTTGTTGCTCCATAGCATTTTTATACTGACATTCCTAATAATATCTCAAGAGATGATCGCACAAAAAAACAAAACCATTCATATAAACTGGGAAGTTGCAGCCAACCTGCCGGCTTACTCCGGCAATGACAAACCGTTAGGACAGGCAGGTCCGCTGGCAGGTGTTCATCATAAGGTAATGATCATTGGAGGGGGCGCTAACTTTCCAGATAAAGCTCCGTGGCTGGGTGGCAAAAAGAGGTATTACAGGGATGTGTTTGTATTTGAAAAAGATGCTACAGGAGCAATCAACCAACAGGAGATCAGCTTTCAACTACCATTCAATACGGCATATGGCGCCAGTTGCTCTACCCCACAGGGAATC
This sequence comes from uncultured Chitinophagaceae bacterium, assembly GCA_966674115.1. Taxonomy (GTDB): domain Bacteria; phylum Bacteroidota; class Bacteroidia; order Chitinophagales; family Chitinophagaceae; genus Flavisolibacter. Next base: position 1,523 of record CBKWHA010000211.1, on the reverse strand, counting down.
GTATATGCAGGAGGGGAAAACGAGTCAGGTATTTCAGACAAGGTGATCCTGGTGCAATGGAATAAGGAAACAAAGAGCATTGTTATTAAAGACCTTCCCCCTCTTCCTTTTCCTGTTACCAATGCCGCGGCAGCCTGCAATGGCCATATGGTGTATATAGCAGGAGGCGAAACTCCGGATGGCGGTGTTTCAACAAAGTTCCTAAACCTTGATCTGAACAACATGGCGCCAAGCTGGAAACAACTGCATGATCTGCCCAGGCCACTATCGCATGCAGTAATGGCAGTGCAGGGGGATGGAGATAGTTGCAGTGTCTATGTCATCGGTGGGAGAAAAAGAAACGCTAACGGCATCAGCGACCTGTATAATTCTGTTTATTCGTTTGATTTACAGAAGGCTCAATGGCACGAGAAAAAATCATTACCATATTCTTTGTCGGCAGGCACAGGTGTAGCATCGGGATCCAAATCAATTCTGCTTTTTGGCGGTGATAAAGGAGAAACCTTTCATGAAGCAGAAATCCTGATCGCTGCTATCAATGAGGAAAAAGACGCGGCCAAAAGAGAGGAACTGAACCAGCAAAAAATTGAAGTACAGTCAACACATCCGGGTTTCAGCGAGGAAGTATTGATGTATAACACAGTTACAGATGAATGGTCAGTTGCAGGGTATATTCCTTTTAATGTACCTGCTACTACTACTGCGTTTAAGTGGGGTAACTGTGTAATCATACCGAGCGGTGAGATCAAAGCGGGCGTGCGTACACCGCAGATATTAGCGGGGAAGCTGGAGCATGAGAGATTAGGGATTATTCATTACTGATTATTGAATATTATAAATGAAACACTCTAAAAATTATCCGTGGGTCCTGGTAGGGCTGTTGTGGGTGGTGGCTCTTTTGAACTATATGGACAGGCAAATGCTCTCTACCATGAAGCCTTCGATGCAAATAGATATAGCAGAATTGCAGTCGGCTACCAACTTCGGCTATCTGATGGCCATTTTCCTTTGGATCTATGGATTTATGAGTCCTGTATCAGGCATCATTGCTGATAAGTTCAACCGCAAATGGCTGATCGTAGGCAGTCTTTTTGTCTGGTCGGGAGTTACATTCGCTATGGGTTATGCAGCCACCTTTAACCAGTTGTACTGGCTCAGGGCCATTATGGGTGTGAGTGAAGCATTGTATATCCCTGCAGGCCTTTCGCTGATCGCTGATTTCCATACACCCAAAACAAGGTCGCTGGCAATAGGCATACACATGACCGGGTTGTATATGGGGCAGGCCTTGGGCGGGTTTGGCGCTACGATAGCGGCAGAATATTCCTGGCAGGAGACTTTTCACACATTCGGGCTGATTGGTATTGTTTATTCGGTTATACTGATCTTGTTTCTAAGAGAGAAAAAAGGCAGAGTTGAAGAAGGGATTAAAATGGACAGAATAAAACCGAAGGACAATACATCGCTATTCAAAGGATTGGGCCTATTATGAACCCTGTTTCCTATACGTTTGATCCTAATAA
>CBKWHA010000210.1:0-9675 GCA_966674115.1 uncultured Chitinophagaceae bacterium | reverse complement strand
ACCTGGCTGTTGGTATAAGGTTCCAGATTGTCAAACGCATATGGCACATCAGAAATCCAGGTTTTGCCGTTTACCGTCACATCAGTGGAAGATCCGCTCTTGATGCGATAAGGCACACTTACTGTCGTGCCCGAAGCCTTGCCTATACCATACAGAGGCACACGCAACGGTGAATTGGAATTGTTATAATTGATTAGCAGATCAGCGATCTTCAAGCCTTCCGATGTTGGGTTAAAGCCAATGGTAAGGGTTGTTGTTTCCTGAGGATTCAACGTTGTACTAGCTGGCAGGGAAGCCGTGAACTCTGATTTGTTATCTCCTGCAAGAGCAACAGAAGTAATAGTAATAGCTGGGTCACTGGAACCATCGGCATAGGTTTGCCCCAGACTTTGCAGATTTAAGATAAACGTATGGTTGCTTTGCAATTGCTGTTCTCCAAAATCAACTGCAGAAGGCGTTGCGCTTAGCAGTGAGTAATAAGCTGTACCTGTTTCCGGCCTGATGTTGGAAACATAATACATGTTGTCATTATAGTCAAAGTTGGTAAATTCAGTACCCAAATAGTCGTTGGCAACAATGTAGGCATTAGGTATGATCTGACCATTGGCGTCCAATGCTTTCCACACTCTGATGCCTATTTTTCGGTCAGGATTCATTAATGTATCCGTCCAGTCCTTACTTCCTACTTTAAACCCAAAGGCTCCCGTTGGATTAAATGAGCCTTCTGCAGGCGTATTGAATAATCCCCTGCGGGGTAGCATGGATTGGCCATCAGCGCCAATATGGGTAAATACATTCGCCAGGGTAGTCGACCCCTTGAGGTGCCATCTGAATGTTTCTGTAAATGTGCAGCATCCGTGATAAGCACCCATCTGGCGTACGTAGACCGGCCTGGAGGCATCAGCCCTTACAAAGTAGGAGGAAAGAATTTCATCACCCTTGGGCTTGCTGGGATCACCCAAATCAGGATCAATACTTCCAAAACCAGTTTTCGTTTTGAATCCGAATATGCTGATCATAGTTTGGGCGTTTGGTTCCCTGGTATCTTCTCCTTCTTTTTGCCAAAGTCCGTTGAGTGATATAACCTTTGAAGGCGACCGGTCATCATTTGAGAAAATCGTTAGATTATCCTGCAGTATTTTATACCTCGCAGTAGTAACCGAATCAACAGCTATAAACAGCAATTGAAGATCTGCAAAGGTGCCCGGGTTGATCACCATTGGCAAGGCCGATGGATCATAAGCAACACCTTTTAGCTTCAGAATTTTCCAGTTAGCCTGATTAGACATTATTAATTTACTGATCACCAACGGATTAATGCCTTTGTTATGGATACGTACTCTTGCGGTATCGTGATTTGCATTGTATCTGAAAGGTTCAACCGTATCTCTCGTCCAGGGCACCTGTATCCTGGAGGCAACAAAGAGATCGTTCGACGGGAATTTATCCAGGTTCTCAACAAATAGCAGCGTATTACCTGCAGGCACCTCACTGGTAGTTGTGATAATAAGCTGAGGCTGATTAAATGGATGCTCTTTGCTGTTAAAAGTTATCATCTTATTCTGATTAGCCGAATCTTTCAACACAAAGCTGGCTATTTTATCTGAGGCGAACTGAGCCTTAACAGTATTGGTTACATCCAATTCATAATATTTGGCCTCATCATTTACGTTTAAAAATCCTATGGAAGTGGTGGCTGCACCCGGTGCATTGTTCCAGGTTATACCGCTTTCTGCCCACGAATCATCGGCAACACCATGTACTGAAACACTAATGGTTGCCGTATTTTCTGTGTTCCACCCATAGATCCTTAGCTTGGCAGATACGATATCATTAACGCTGTTCAATGGGAACTTCAGGTATGATTGCCGGGTATAACCATTGGCATTCGCCCCTTTCATTACCAATGCAGTGTCATTACCATAATTGGTATTGGCAAAACTGCCATTGCGCACAAAAGCATCTGCTATTGGCTCAACAGTAACATTGACTTCTTCTGCTGCAGTGCGCACATTTTTAACCACAAGTAATATATCCTGGTAATCAAAGCCTGAAGTATGCTCTTCAAATGCAATGATATAAGTAGATGGTACTTCAACACCACTTTGATTTTTGTATGGATATACCCGTACGTGATGAGGAATACTTCCGGAGAACGTATTCAGACTGTCTTCGCTATAGATATGTCTGTTGTTAAAGAAAGGCCAGCGGGAATAGAATCCGAATACACTTGTACCCGGATCAAATGAAAGCGTACCCGTAAAGTTTACATTTACAGTTTGAGCATTAGATACAGGATTATTTGAAACAGTAAACAGTTCATTTCTTGCTGTACTATCACCAGAAATATACCAACCCATCCCTACAACAGGATCATTTGCAGTTGGGCCAAATACAGCTAAAGGTTCAATAGTAACCAAGCCTGTATCTGCTTTAACAAATCGCTGTATACTCACTTCCTCACCTAAAAGAGGTGCTTTTTGTAAGGATGTATTGCTGTTGATCACATTTGTTGAGGCATTGTCATCTCCTACCGAAACAGGGATCTCCCTTAAATTTAGTAACGCCTGCAAGGATGGCTCATTCGTTCCACCTATGCCTGAAGTACCCAAACCTCTAAGTGATACAGAAACAGTTGGGTTCGTAGCATCATTGCTGTTGATTTCAACTGATGCGGTCTTTAAGCCAACAGTTGAAGGATTGAAGGCAACAGAAATACTGATCGAGTCTTGCGGATTAATAGCTGCTGGTAATGTTGGTAAATCATTCAGTACAAACTGATCAGCATTGGTTCCGGTTAAGGAAATGCTGGAAACGGAAAGCACACTGGTATCCGATGTGTTTTTTATGGTAATCACCCGGTTGATACCGGTCGCCCCGCCAATCACATCATTATCATATATTTTCTTAGGATTTACCGTAATGATATTGCCTGCGGCATTTACAGTGTTTTCTGGTCTGAGAAGGGTTATGATACCTTCGCCTCCATATTCCGATACATAGATATTACCGTTTCTTACATCCTCTACCAGATCCAAAGGATCTACAAATCCGGTAAAGCCCTTTATTGACGCGCCCTCATTGTAACTGACAATGTCCTTATTGCTGCCACCAGGAGTGAGCGTAACAATATCATCGTTCTGGCTGTACCGCACCACCAGTAACTTTCCTTTCAAGGCGCCGTTGAAGGTATTACTCTTGTATTCTATGACGCCATTGGGTGATTTATTGGGTTGGAAATCAAAAGCATAACCCCTCCAGTTGGCATCAGGTAATGTGCCTATGGGATAAGCATCAATCTGCGCTGGGTCTATGGAGGTAGAAGGATTACCTCCATTCAGCACATACTCGCCTCTGGCAGCGTTTGGATGACCATAGTAACCACCCGGTTTAACTCGGAAAAGAAAATCTTTTAAGGTTTGCTGCACATTGGTCAATGCTGGTACGAAAGGTCCATTGTAAGTGCTTCCATCTGGTCTTGGTGTGCCGGCAACAGATTCCGGAGTATTGCCACCGGCAGCAGAACCGTTGGTAGGCACATATAGTTCTCCATTGCTATGCCATATCAGGTCATATGCATTACGAATACCGGATGCATATATAGTCAAAGGAGCATCTGGAGCATAAGGATTATAAGTACCACCTTCAGATGTCTTTACATCTAATGGCAGGCTTCCCAATTTGGTTAAATCCAAACGCAAAACGGCTCCTGTAAGCAGGTGTTCTTCTCTCGATCCCCAGGTTTGATCCGCCCTGCCCATAGCACTGTTACTGCCCTGAGGAAAATACAAAGCACCATCTGAACCAAAGGTTAGACTATTTGTCAGGTGATCTTTAGCCGACCTGGGCAAATTGATCAGTATATCCTGAACATTCTGAAGATTATTGCCACTTAATCTTGTCAACTTGCAATCCCAGTCCGGAGCATCCAAAAACATATAAGAACCATGGGTCACATAGGCAATCAGATTGCTGGCAGTTGAGGACGGATCAAATACCAACCCGATGGCCAGCCTTGGTGTCCTGCTGCCATAGGCATCCTGTAACGAAAACAACAATTGCGGATCTTGTAAACTTCCATCAGGATTTATTACAAATCGTTTAATAACACCGTCAATACTCAACGCATACAGCTTACCGTCAGGTCCCATCGTCAAAGTGGAATGCATGCCAACAGTATTGGACAGTTTAATGTGATCAAATTTTACAGTAAGAAGTTCCTCTGTGGAAACTGAAGCCGTAGTGAAGGAACTGGAGTAAGGAATAAAGGAAGCTCCTGATAGATCCTTCACCTCATCAGTAATAGTAAACGTATAGGTGGCGTTTAATTTCAACGGACTCTGGGGCACCAATGTGATGGCATCTCCGCCTGCTGTACCATTTACGTTGGCAGGTATATGGGTAGTAGTCCCTTGTTCTGTCAGATAAACAGAATTGGAACTAAGGGTTGCATTATTGATACCACCATTGGGCAGATTTAATATACTGGTAGAAATTGAGGTATTTTCACTTACATTTTGAGAGCCGTGTTCCGGACTCACCAATACCACAGAAGGCCTTGTGGTGGTACTGGGCTGAATGATGATATAATTGATCTTGGTATTAGTTCCGCCAATAGCATCCACAGTTAATAGCCCATCAGCCACGGTCACCGAAACTGTTGCTGATTTGAACCGGGCACTGGTAGTGGGTGTGAAGTTTACAATTGCCGGCACACCTTCAACATTAATGGAATGTTCGCTGTCTAAGAAAGACCCGTCTCCTACTGAAACTGTGACATCATAGTTGCCATTGGCTGCCTGAATTTCCCATACACCTTCAGGTGCACCGGATGGTTGCATATGCATCAATGTAGCCAGTAAAATATCGGAAGGAGTAGATCTTTTGCGGCTATATTGTGTCAAATTAAGCGGAGACCTATCCGATCGCCTGATCCACCCGTATGTATTGCCGGTACCTTGGTTGGCCGAGGTGCGTAGGCCGAAAGCTTCACCAAAGTCCCTGATCCACCCTGCAGGTGGCACAGTGGCCGCATCCTGGAAGTTAATCATTAAATTAACCGGCGTACCGTTTGACCCTGCTTTTACAGTTAAGAATATATCCAGATTAGCACTGTTATACCCGGTGGCTGATGCAATTACTTTTGCAGAGTATTTTCCAATAGATAAGTTGGTAGCATCAAAGTCAAAAGAAATTTCAGACCCTGTTGTATAACTAATACCATTTAACGCCTTACCGTTTACACTTAACCATGTGGGCACGCTTCCATTCGCATCAATGGCATTTAATTTAACACTAATCGGGGTGTTGTCAGAAGTGGCAATATATTCCAGCAGGCTTTGGGTGCCGCCTTGTTCTACTTCTGCATTCTGTGTCGATTGGGTAAATAAAATAGTATTATCCGGTGGCGGCTCGTTTGATGTATTGGTTATAATTTCAAGCTGAGGCCGGTTGAGCGCCTGTTCTTTACTGTTGAAAGTCAGGATTTTATTTTGTTTTAAGGTATCCCTTAATAAAAAGGTTACGATCTTGTCGCCTGTTACCTGGGTTTTTACATAATCAGTAACATCCAGCTCGTAGTATTGCACCTGGCTGTTTACACCTACAGAACTTAAAGAAAACCCCGAAGCAGCAGGTGCATTATTCCAGGTAATGCTGGTTTCGTTCCATGAGTCATTATCAACACCAAAGCACGACATATAAATTAACGCCGTATTCTCTGTATTACTACCGTAAACACGCAGCTTAGCCGATACTATAGAATCGGTAACGCCGGTGAGTGTGAACTTAAGATAGGAAGAACGCTTATATCCGGTTGCACTTGTTGCATTGGTTTTCACTAGCAATGATGGATCCGTCCCATAATTAATAGCTGCAAAACTTCCATCACGTACATAGGCATCCGCAACAGGAGTTACAATAGTGGTATCAAACGTGGATGTTTGAGCTAGAATAGAGGTATTCAATAAGTTACAACAGAATACCACTAGAAAGATCTTAAATGATGCAGACTGCGACCAATTGAAAAGCTTAGTAAAATTTCTTTCCACTGCTCCCGGATTTAAGTTTATAAATTAATAATACCCTAGAGGATGCCCCCTCATGCGAACTTGAGATGGATACCGATTGACTTGTATTCCGTAGGATATTTATAATTCATAAACACATTTTCCTGCTCCACCAATTGTATAATAATTGATGTTCCAGTGTATGCTATTATCAGGACTCACCTCACAAAAACCGGGAACTCGGTACAGACAAGAATTGGCTAATAATGATCAAACTGCAGCTTGCCTGCTTTTAAAAAGTTTTGCTATTTCTGTAACATAACTTCTTAATCTGCAGCAATAAAATAGGATATAATTGACTAAATCTTTGCAGAGGATATTATTAATGAAATAGGGTAAAAAACGGACGGGATACTTCTTTTAAATAAGGACGGAAGGCAAATTCAATAGTCAAATATAGGTTATTTAAAAAATTATCAAAAAAATATCACAGAATTAATGAACATACATATATACGCATCCTCTTTATAAAAGGTTTCAAAAGCCTGCCTGCTTTTTAAAAACCATTATAAATGCGCTGTTGCTACCCGGTAAGAACAACTTCTTTATACCAAATTGATGAGCTTGAAACTATACCAATTTGAACTTTTTTGCATTTCGGAATATCACCGGAATACATTACTTTAGAGTGAATAGTATACTTCTACTGCTAGTATCAATATCATGTCAACAACAAGAAAGTGGGATTGGGAAATCGGAAACAATTTAAATACGTGGAACTGGAATATTCAAGAGATCTGGGCCTACCGCCATCTCTTGCTTAATCTGGTGAAAAGAGATTTTGCATTAAATTACCAGCAAACTATTCTGGGCCCCTTTTGGTCACTGTTGCAGCCAATATTTACCTTGATTACTTATGTCATAGTTTTTAGAAATCTGGTAGGATTATCAGTAGGCACATTACCTCCGGTTTTATTTTATTTTTCCGGAATTGTTCTATGGAATTTCTTTAGCGAAAGCTTCACCGGAACCTCAAACACATTTAAAGACCACGCCTATTTATTCAGCAAAGTATATTTCCCCAGGATTATTATGCCCGTTTCTGTTGTTTGCACGCACTTTTTACGTTGCTTGCTTCAATTAGCCTTATTGTTTCTACTCACTTTATATTATTGGCAATTTCAGGGTTTGGATGTACCATTCAATCTCAACCTGCTGGGTATTCCTTTGACCATTCTGTTAGTAGGTGCTTTAGGTTTAGGTGTTGGCTTGATTATTTCACTGGTCACTGTTAAATACAGGGACATTGCAAATATGGTCTCTTTAGGCATCCGGTTGCTGATGTTCATCACACCCGTGATTTACCCCTTATCCTCAATAAAGCCTGGTTTTAAGTGGATTGTTGAAATAAACCCGTTGACTGCATATTTTGAATTATTCCGGTTCTGCTTATTTGGTGAAGGCACGGTTTCCTATACCAGCCTTTTCATCAGCACCCTGGTAACATTGGGCATTTTAACTTCAGCCTTGCTGATATTCAATAAAAAAAGTAATACCTTATTAGATATTGTTTAATACTTATGTCAGAAGTTATATTACAGGTTGAAGATTTGTCAAAGGTTTATCAGCTCGGGGTGATTGGAAGCGGATCGCTAAAGAGGGACCTGAAGAACTGGTGGTCAACCAAGATTCTGAAAAAAGAAAACCCTTTTTTCCAGGTTCCCGCCTCTGACCTTCACGCTACAAAAGATTTTATTTGGGCACTACGCGAAGTAAGTTTTGAAGTAAAACAAGGAGAGGCATGGGGCATTATTGGCAGTAACGGTTCCGGTAAATCAACCTTATTAAAAATAATTTCAAGGATCATCAATCCAACAAAAGGTTATGTAAGAGGAAATGGAAAAGTCAGTAGCCTCCTGGAAGTGGGCACTGGCTTTAACCCGGAATTCACAGGCAGACAAAATATCTTCATTAGTGGTTATATCCTGGGAATGAGCAAGCAGGAAATAAAGAAAAAGTTCGACGAGATCGTTGATTTTTCTGGCGTCGAAAAATTTCTCGATACCCCTGTAAAAAGATATTCATCTGGAATGTACATGCGGCTGGCTTTTTCAGTTGCGGCACATCTTGAACCGGATATTCTCATTGTAGACGAGGTTTTGGCTGTGGGAGACGCTGATTTTCAGAAAAAGTGCATCGGAAAGATGCAGGAAGTATCAAACAACAAGGGCAGAACCATCCTTTTTGTGAGCCATAATTTACAGGCGGTGGCAAATCTCTGTAATCATGCTTTATGGCTCAACCAGGGAAAAATGTCAGCTATCGGTGAGGTGTCAGGTGTTATTAATACTTATCTGACAAGTCTAAAAAATGATCCCAGGCAGGAATTCACTTCACCTGAATTGGCACCTGGAAATTCTTTGATCCGGTTAAAGAGCGCCTCCGTGAGGCCACAAGGATATACATCCGGCTCGTTGATTACAGTGAATACACCCATTCAACTGGATTTTGAATTTTGGGGCTTTGTAGATAATTGCTCCCTGAATGTTAATGTCATTCTGTTTACAGATAAAAAAGAATGTGTTTTTAATTTAGGTACGCCTAGTATAAAAGCAGAAAAGGGAATACTGGCTTTAACAAGCGTTATTCCCAAAAACCTGTTAAACAGTTCCGGGTATACTGTCTCACTTACTTTTATAAAGAACAATAGTGCTCTGATTCATGAATTTACAGACTGTATTTCTTTTGAAGTTGAAGACGTTCGTGAAGGAATATACTATTACGGAGAATGGCCAGGCATCATCAGGCCCCAAATTGAAAGCTATATTTATGTAAAAGAAACGGCAGACGAACAGCTTGCCGTAAAATAAAATTTAAAGGCGGTTCCACAACTTGCGGAACCGCCTTTATACTGGCCATCAAAGCACTCATTCCAGCAGCAATTTAAACACCCCGGCATTTCCTTGATCAGAATATACTTTCAGGTAATATAAGCCTGGTTTCAAATTGAATCTTGACAGGTTAACATCTATAGTTGATCCGCCGGCATTTACTTTTGAAACACCTATCTTGTAGGTTCTTCCTATCTGATCCGAAAGCTCAAGGGTCACGTTCCCTTCATAGGTGCCTGGGAACTCGATCCGGAGCCTATCCCTGGCTGGGTTAGGATATACTTTTGGCTTTTCAATTTCATTGCTGATATCAAAAGCCTCAGAATTAGCCTCTGTAATGGCTGCTGAACTGCTGAATTTATATACTTCAACCGCGCATACCATTGGCCTGTTCACCGTAGCCGAGAAGTTAATGTTCAGCTTACCATCACTCACGGTCACAGGTATATTCTTGATGAGCGCAGATGCTGAACCAACTTCCTGAGCCACATCTAAGTTGATTAGCTCTAGTTGGCCCTCCAGACTGACACTCATCACCCGTGAACCAGGACCTCCATTGAGCCCGTTGCCCGTGTTGCCCCAGAAGATCTCTGCAAAGTGCAACCGCACTACATAACTGCCATTCGTTATCGGGATCTCATAGCGGAATGGTTTCTTATCTCCATTGGATGATTGTTCCCTCAGGTACAATACATCTTCATCTGTTGCACTGATCTGGGTCACCTGGCTGTTGGTATAAGGTTCCAGATTGTCAAACGCATATGGCACATCAGAAA
>CBKWHA010000209.1:0-9678 GCA_966674115.1 uncultured Chitinophagaceae bacterium | reverse complement strand
ATGAGTGATGAGTGATGAGTGATGAGTGATGAGTGATGAGTGATGAGTGATGAGTTGGAATGTGAAGGTTTGCAAGATATAAAAATAAAAGCCCTGCTGGTGGAGCAGGGCTTTGTTTATGGGTTTTATGTTTGTTAATTGAGATTGGTATTTTCTTTTTCCTTTTCTATTTTATCCTCATCTTTTATTTTGTTCCAGCCGCCCACAATATTGCGCAGGTTGTGCAGGCCCTGGCGCTTCAGCAGGGATGCTGCAGTAACACTTTTGTAGCCACTGCCAGAATGGATGTATACATTCTGGTCTTCCTCAATGCTGGCAATGTTTATGGTATCGGCTAATTCATCGAGCGGGATGTTCAATGCGTCCTTTATATGTCCAATGGCGTATTCGGCAGGTTTCCGTACGTCTAGCACCAGCAATTTTTCATCAAACGGGATATCCATTGCCAATTCATCGGCTTCCACATCGATGATCATATCTATTTCCTCTCCAGCTTTTTGCCAGGTTTCAAAACCGCCCTTGAGGTGGCCAACAAAGTTGCTAAAGCCTACTTTTGCCAGTTGTTCCAGGCTTTCCCTTTCTTCCCCGGCATTTGTTATTAAAACAATAGGTTTTTTAAAGGAGATCAGTTGACTTGCACATTCGGCCAAGCGACCGTCCAACCCGATATTTATCGAGCCAGGTACAAAACCAGTTGTAAATTCCTGTGGTTGACGGGTATCTAATAAAGTGACATCTTCTTGCGCTGCCTGTTTTACTGCCTCAACAGATAGTGGGTGTAAACCCTCTTTATTTATTTCTGCATTCATAAGCCTGTATAAACTTGTAGGTATAAAAAAACCTTTAGCTGCAAAGGTAAATTTTTTGCATCCAAAGGTTTTGTTGGCAAGCGTTAATGCTATTTCAGCAATTCATGAACAAAGTTATGGACCTGATTCAGGCGGTCGTGATTAACTGAGTAAAAAATGAACTTGCCGTCGCGAAGGGTGTTTACAAAACCCGCTTTCCGCAAAATAGCCAGGTGCTGAGAAGCCACTGATTGTTCCAGGCGTAGCTTTACATAAATTTCCGTTACTGTCATTCTCTCGTTTTGGTGGAGGAGCTTCAGAATTTGCTGGCGAAGTTTGTGATTTACAGCTCTTAAGATAAGAGCCGCCTTCTTAAGCTGGAGTATGTCAATTTTTAACTCACCGTTCACGGTAGCTGAATTTTCTAATACATTATTCATAAATACAATCTTAACTCTGTTACAAATGTATAAGTAAAAATACGAAATTCAAACTCCTACTAATATATTGGTTATATTATATGATGGTTCCGGGGTTGTGGGCGGGTGAATAGAACTCTTTTCCATAAAAAGGTTCGCTATATGCCAAGTCTGCAAACTTATGCTGTTTGTAGGAAAGATCGGAAAGTTTTCCCAAGTGCTCAGCCGTTGCGTCTATTTGTGTAAAAGTAGCATTTTTATTATTGATGAGCTTTGAGAATTTAGCACTTCCGTTACCAAAAAAGGTTATGGTGTGTTTTTCTAATAAATCTTCAAGGAAGGTCTCAGTCAATATAATGTTTGTGGGAGGGACCAATTCTGTTAAACTTTTGTTATATACTGCTGTGAATACTTCCATTCTTCTGGCATCGATCATTGGACAAAGCAGGTCTGATGGTTCTTCCTGTGCTGCAACGGCCATCATTTGCAGTGTACCTATTGTAATTAAAGGCAGCCTAAGGGCATAGCACAAACCCTTGGCAGTTGCCATACCCACCCTCAGGCCTGTATACGATCCCGGGCCGGCACTTACTGCAATGGCATGCAGGCTGGTAAGGGTAAGATCATGCTCGCGTAATAGCTCTTCTATAGCTATGTGCAACCAGGCTGCATGGTCTTTTTGAGATGGGTTTATTTTCAGGCCAATGCTTTTGCCATTCTGCGCTAAGCAAACGGAAGCTGTTTGAATGGCCGTGTCGATATTTAAAATCAAACTCACAGCGCCAAATTAGCGCAAGCTTTGTTTATGTAAAATATTTTTTTGCGGAAACTCATCGCACAGGTGGGCGAGCATCGTCGCGGGTGTTCCTGATCAGGCCTATGCCAGTAAAAAAGAAGATGGCTCCTAAAACCCCATAGACAATGAGTGTTTTGATCTGCCTGGACGCACTGCTTCCATCAATGAAGATCATTGCTGCATAAATCAATCCTATGATACCCAGCACAGTCAGAATCACTCCGAAAATCCTTTTTAAGTTCATGTCTTCTTTTAGAAGTCCAAGTACAAAAAGATTGCCAGAGGAGGAGGGATGAATGAGTGATCAGTGATGAAAGATGAGTAATCTTATGAGTTATAGGTTGTAGTTGGTAAATTAGTTAGTTGGATGATTTTTTTAAAACTGCCAATACATCTGCACCCACCAGATCCACACCCTGACGTGAGTTTTCAGAAAGTGGGAGGATTATGGAGGGTTGGTTGCTGGTGGTGAGTGTTTTTGCATATACTGTTTTTAATGGCCCACTTAAGAAGAAGATACGTTGGGCTGTGGCGCTGAATTTATATTGGCCAATATCATTGCTGGTTGAAACTTTATAACGCTGCTCATCCAATATAATAATGTCTCCCTGGTTCCACTTTTTCTTTGATTGTTTTAGAACGGTTTCGTAGCGGCCTACAGGCAAATTATTTACTTTACCATTCTGGGCATGGCCGGTTAAAAAAAGGATGGATGTTAATAAAAAGAGTAAAAAAGACTTCATAGGAGGCGATTTTTTCTATCATGTAAGTTACAAACTTAAAATTGATTGTCAATTGCAGCGCTCTAAGCTTAGCAATTTGTTGATAATCTAATGGTTTATATAACTCTCACAGACAGACCTGACGAAAATCAGGTTCTGAATAAAGGTATCTAAATACTTTTATTCCCATAAAACTATTAATTTAATTAATATGACAACTGTTGAAAGTTTATATGTGCCTTCGCTGCCACCTTATCTAAAACATGCAACTGTTTTCCAGAAGTTTGATGCATTAAAAGAAGGTGAGCGTTTTCTTTTGATCAATGACCATGATCCTATTCCTTTATATTATGAGATGAAAGCTGAAAGGGGAGATACTTTTGAATGGAAAAAAATTGAAAATGGCCCGGAAACGTGGCAAGTGGAGATCACAAAAACAGCTTCACCGGGTATAGCTGAAAACAAAGTAACAGAACAAAAAGGAGAAGAGGCATCCAACAAAATATTTGTGTTGAATGTAACGCTCGTGGAGCCAAGATTGAAGCATCCGACTATCTTTAAACATTTCGATGCGCTGCAACCGGGGGAAGCTTTCCAGATATTAAATGATCATGACCCCAAACCTCTTTTTTATCAAATGATTGCAGAGAGAGGTCCTGTATTTGCCTGGGAATACCTTCAAAAGGGGCCACAGTGGTGGCAGGTTCAAATCACGAAGAACAGGCTGGACGGGGAATCGGTAGGTGAAATAGCTGCCAAGGACATCCGTAAAGCGGAAGTATTTAAAAAATATGGCATAGATTTCTGCTGTGGCGGAAAGAAATCGTTGAAGCAGGCTTGCGAAGAAGCCAAAGTAGATCCGGCAGTTGTTGAAGCTGAACTGGATAACGCCCACACTATAGAAGTTAAAACTCCTGTTTTGGATTTTAACCGCTGGGAAGCAGGTTTCTTAGCAGAATACATTTATAATCAGCACCATAATTATTTTTACCAGGAAAGGCCTATTATCTCGGACCTGATTGATAAAGTGGTTAGCCGACATGGTGCACATTTCCCTGTGTTGTTTGAAGTGAAAAACCTATACCGTCAGTTGGAACAGGAACTGGCCGGACACTTTATGAAAGAGGAGCGGGTATTGTTTCCCTTTATTAAAGAATTAGCGCAAGCTCAAAAAAACGGTGATCTGTCCTATCTCAGAGACCTGCCTTCAGTTAAGGAACCTGTGAAAATGATGGAAAGGGATCATGATCATGCCGGTGAGATCCTGGCGCAGTTGCGTGCAGTAACCAATGGATATACGCCTCCGGCAGGAAGTTGCAATAGCTTTGGCCTTTTATACAAAAAACTTGAAGCTTTGGAAGCAGACTTGCACCAACATGTGCACCTGGAGAATAACATCCTGTTTCCAAAAGCGCTTGCGCTGGAGAAGGAAGTGCTGGGGAGATGAGTGATCAGTGATGAGTGATGAGTAAAGAGGGCGAGCAGGCAATAGGCAATGAGTAATTGGCAATGGGTTATGAGTTATGAGTTTTGTGATATGGGTGGGATGGGATTTTTTAGATTAATTGGTTTGTAATTATGTTATCTACTTCCTGTAAATATGCTATTAGGGCGGCGGTTTATATTATGTCGCAATCGGGTAAAAGTAATCGCCCGGGTATAAAGGAAATTGCTGAAGAAATAGAGGCCAATGAACATACTACTGCAAAGATTCTTCAAGTGCTAGTGAAGGAAGGCATTATCAGCTCAGCCAAAGGGCCGAACGGCGGGTTTTATGCAACACCAGACTCCCATCCTATTTTTCTGATAGATATTGTGAAGGTTGTTGATGGTGAGCACTTCTTCTTTGAGTGTGGTTTAGGATTAAAGGAATGTTCCGAGGCTAAGCCATGTCCTATTCATCATAATTATAAAGCAGCCCGTCAGCAATTGTACCAACAGTTCTCTACACTGAGTGTGCAGGAACTCTCTGAAGACCTTTCGTTAGGTAAAGCATTTTTAAGAAGATGAATAAAGCAATAGCTCCATTGCCTCTGATCTTGTTGTCTTTGCTGCTGGCTATTTGGGGCGGTTGGATACGCATTGGCTGGAGTTTGCCTGTGCATCAAGTTGCTGCCCAGCATGGTGCTATGATGGTGGGCAGCTTTTTGGCATCACTGATCTTTTTGGAAAGAGCGGTTACATTTAAAAGCAGGTGGGTGCTACTGCTACCTGTGGTCAATGGGCTGAGTGTTTTGGCTTTTATTGCAGGGCAGCCTGTATTGGCCCAATTGTCTTTAATTGCCGGAAGCCTTGGGTTTACCATTATGTGTGGCTACTTTATTAAGCAGTATAGAGAGCTTCATTATTATGTATTCTTTGCCGGCTCGCTTTGCCTGCTGATTGGGAACATACTTATCTGGAAGACTCATTTTTATCCCGATGCTGTGACCTGGTGGATGGGCTTTCTGCTGTTCACTATTGTTGCTGAGCGGTTGGAGCTAAGCCGTTTTCTCGGGTTGAGCAACTTTAAACGTAATTTATTACTGGCTGCCCTTGGAAGTGTTGGCATAGCACTGGCGTGGCCTTACCACCTGTATGGACATATTGTATTTGCAGTAGCCTTTCTGGCCATAGCACTTTGGCTGTTGCAATATGATATGGCGTGGTTTGCCATTCGTAAGCAGGGACAACACCGCTATTCGGGCCTGCTGCTGATCTTTGGATATGCCTGGCTTGTGATCACTGCGGCTATACTTGTGGCCGGTAATCATTCTGCATTTGGCTATGATGCTGCTTTGCACAGTTTTTTCATTGGATTTGTGTTTTCAATGATCTTTTCTCATGCACCTATTATTTTTCCTGCTGTATTGAAGTTGCCGCTGAAGATATACCGTCCTGTTTTGTATGTATGGTTTGGGTTGTTGCAATTATCGCTTGTGCTAAGAATTGTTGCGGATGTTGTTGAAAATATTGGCATTCGAAAAACAGCAGGTTTGTTGAATGGTATTGCAATCCTGCTGTTTTTTTTAACCATTGCCGTTACGGTAAAGATGGAGCTGAGGAAGGGGAAGGCGGGGAATGGGCAATTGGCAATAGGCAATTGGCAATAGGCAAGGGGTTATGAGTTATGGGTTACGGGTTATGGGTTATGGGTTATTCGATTAGTAATCAGTGAGCAGTTATGGGGTGTAGGTTATGGTGGGGATTTGAGCTGGTTTGGTTTTTGTGGTCTTCTTTCGTTTCTTAAAATAAGATTTGTTATGGCAAGAAATATTGAAGGAAAGAAGGTCGCCATTTTAACTGAAAATGGTTTTGAGGAAGTGGAGCTTACCAGTCCTAAAAAAGTACTGGAAGAAGCTGGTGCTATGGTACATATTATTTCGCCACAATCAGGTAAGGTAAAGGCATGGGATCATGATCACTGGAGTATAGAGTTGCCGGTGGATGTGCCCTTGAGCAAAGCCAATCCTGAAGATTATGATGCTCTTTTGTTGCCAGGTGGCGTGTTGAATCCAGATAAATTGCGCCTGAATAAAGAAGCTGTGGCATTTGCACAGCATTTCCTGGAGCAAGGCAAGCCGTTGGCAGCCATTTGTCATGGTCCGCAGTTGCTAATAGAAACGGGCATGATCAGCGGTCGTGAGATGACTTCTTATCAATCTGTAAGTACAGACCTGAAGAATGCTGGTGCTGTGTGGGTGGATAGAGAAGTTGTGGTGGATAATGGCCTTGTCACCAGCAGGAGCCCCAAAGACCTTGAAGCATTCAACCGTAAGGTTGTTGAAGAAATCTCTGAAGGTAAGCATGCTACAACAGGGCAGTTTACCAGGGTTGAAACTTGATTTAAATCATCTTTTTAAAGTAATCTTTGGCGAACCCAGGTTTGCCGTAGGGTGGCCACCTGTAATGGGTGGCTTTTTTGTTTTATAGTATTTACATACCTGGGTAAGGCCACATTCGCTGCAACGGGGATTACGGGCCAGGCATACGTAGCGGCCGTGCAATATCAGCCAGTGGTGAAACTTATAAATGAGTTCGGTAGGGATAAAAGATACCAATTGCTGCTCGGTGGCGAGTGGATTTTTGGCGTTCACAGTAAGGCCGAGACGGGCTGAAACCCGGAATACATGGGTATCTACGGCCATGTTCGGTTGGTTGTCGATGACAGAAGTAATCACATTGGCTGTTTTGCGCCCTACACCTGGCAGTTGTACCAATTCCTCTACAGTCATGGGAATCTTGCCGCCGAATTTTTCCAACACCATTTTTGCCATTCCTATGAGATGGCGAGATTTATTGCCCGGAAAGGAAATGCTTTTGATTAGGGCAAAAACATCATCGTATTCAGCCTTTGCCAGGCTTTCGATGTCCGGATAGTTTTGGAAGAGGGTTGGGGTGGTCATATTTACCCGTTTATCAGTACATTGAGCGGAGAGTATAACTGCTACCAGGAGTTGATAGGCATTTTCATAGTTCAATTCTGTTTCTGCTTCTGGTAGTGCTTTTTCAAAATAGTCAATAACAGCTTTAAAGCGTTCTTTGCGCGTCATGAAAGTGATGAGTAATGAGTAATCAGTAATGAGTGTTTAAATCCGGGGCTAAGTAAAAGAAAAAAGCCCAACAATTGGATGTTCATTGCTGGGCTTTTTCTTCTTCATTGTTTCTCTCAAAAATTACTGCGAAACTGTCTCTCCTGATTTAGCATATTTTAAAATGCTCAGGATTGCTTCCGTTCGGGGTTTTTCTATAGCGGAATTCAATCGGTCCATAGAAGCTTTTAGAACAGCAAGTTTTTCTCTGAGCGTCCAGTCCTTTTGCAGTGCATCTTCAATAGCCGCAGTCTCATTTTGAGAGGTTTCCTTATACAAGTATTGTATAAGGTCCTCAGGTGTGTAATGATGCATAATTAAATCCGAAAACGGTATTTTTGATTTTCCGACAATTATTAAACGTGGTCGGCACATTAATATTGTGCAGTTTCTGATTATTCTGCAGCTTCAGTGCCGGCCTCCTGAATAATAAAAATATCTTCGTTGTCTCGCTTCATCAGGTAGTTTTCGCGGGCGTACTTTTCAATAGCGGCAGGATTGGAGCGTAGTTCCTCTGATACCTTTTTTTCTTTTGTGATCTCCTGGGTATAGTATGCCTTACTCTCCTCTAATGCTTTTAACTCTTTTTTGCGCTGCATTTGGGTAAATACGTCATTTTTATCAAAGAACAGCATCCAAACCACGAAAGCAATAAGAGAAAGCGTGTACTTATTGCGCAGAATTGGTGGTATGTAGGAGAGGAGTTTCAAAGTTCAAAGTTGAGGTCTTTGTGTACAAATTTCGGGGAAAAGAGGTTTGAATGGATCTGGTGGGTAAAAAAATCCGGAAGCTGGAAAAGTGAGCACTTTTCAACCCCCGGACTTTTGTTTATGATCTGTAAGTTGGTCTTACTTAATTTACTTATTTACCGAACTTCAATTTGGTAGAAGGATAGTAAGCAGAAGCGCCTAACAGCTCTTCGATACGGATCAACTGGTTGTATTTGGCCATACGGTCGGTACGGCTGGCAGAACCAGTTTTGATCTGGCCGCAGTTCAGGGCAACTGCCAAGTCAGCGATGGTGGTATCTTCTGTTTCACCGCTGCGGTGGCTCATGATGGTGTTGTAGCCAGCATGTTGTGCCATAGTTACCGCATTGATTGTCTCTGTAACTGTACCGATCTGGTTTACTTTTACCAAAAGACCGTTGGCGATGCTTTTTGAAATACCCTGATCCAGACGTTTAACGTTGGTAACAAACAGGTCGTCACCTACGAGCTGGCATTTTTTGCCGACAGCTTGTGTCAAAGCAGCCCATCCTTCCCAATCGTCTTCAGCCATACCATCTTCGATTGAAATGATGGGGTATTGGTTCACCCAGTTTTCCCAGTATTTTACCAGTTCCTCAGAGCTCAGGGTTTTGCCATCGCTCTTGTGGAAGGTGTATTTGCCATTTTTGTACAGTTCGCTGTTTGCTGCGTCCATAGCGATGAACACCTGGCTTCCGGCTTTGTAACCAGCGGCATCGATAGCAGTCAATACTGTTTCAATTGCTTCTTCGTTGCTTTGGATGTTAGGAGCGAAACCACCTTCATCACCTACGTTAGTGCTATAACCCTTCTTTTTCAGAACTGTCTTCAGAGCGTGGAAGATCTCAACGCCCCAACGCAAACCTTCGCTGAAGGAAGAAGCGCCTACAGGCATTACCATAAATTCCTGGAAGTCGATCTTGTTATCAGCATGTGCACCGCCGTTGAGGATGTTCATCATGGGAACAGGCAGTGTTTTGGCGTTGGTGCCACCGATGTAACGGAACAAGGGCAGGCCAGCTTCTTCAGCAGCAGCTTTAGCAACGGCCATACTAACAGCCAGTAAAGCGTTCGCGCCTAATTTTCCTTTGTTTTCAGTTCCGTCCAGTTCTATCATCAGTTGATCGATACCGGTTTGGTCGGCTACATCGAAGCCAATCAATTCCGGAGCGATGGTTTTATTTACATTTTCTACGGCTTTTAAAACGCCTTTTCCTACATATACGCTTTTATCATTATCGCGCAACTCTACGGCTTCATGTATGCCTGTGCTGGCACCACTTGGAACGGCTGCACGACCAAATGCACCGTCATCGGTCACTACATCTACTTCTACAGTGGGGTTGCCACGGCTGTCAAGAATCTGCCGGGCGAAAATTTCTGCAATGTAACTCATGGCTTTGGTTATTGTTTTTAGTTATTAGACCGGAACAGCAAGGCTGTTTTCCGCTGCGCAAAGAAACGATGTTTCGGTTATATACGTTTCAACTGAATTTATTTTTTGATATGACAATAATCAGTGAGGGGAGGGAGTAAGTTCATGATAAATGGCTAAATGAGGGATGCTGTCAGAAGAATCCGCGGCTGTAAATGGAGTCAAGCCCATGGCTGCTGGTATTTGCCTTTAATCCGT
>CBKWHA010000208.1:0-9681 GCA_966674115.1 uncultured Chitinophagaceae bacterium | reverse complement strand
AGGCATGAGCCTTGCCCAGATTGGTGAGTTTTCCTTCATAATCGCTACCCTGGGGCTAACTTTACAAGTTACCAGCAACTTTTTATACCCTATTGCTGTAGCGGTATCAGCTATAACTACTTTTACTACCCCTTACTTAATCAAAGCATCGGAACCGCTGTATAATTGGATTGATAGCATATTGCCACTTTCACTAAAAAATGTCCTGAACCGCTATAGCAGCAGGTCACAAAATGTAGCAGGCTCCAGTAAATGGCAGGCTTTTCTTCGCTCACATCTTTTAAATGCTATTTTACAAATCGTGATTATACTGGCCATTGTATTATTATCGGCAAATTACCTGCTGCCCTTGATACAATCCTGGATGGGAGATGCCCTCTGGACAAATATAATAGCCTGGTTCCTTACACTT
The DNA here is from genome assembly GCA_966674115.1 of uncultured Chitinophagaceae bacterium. Taxonomy (GTDB): domain Bacteria; phylum Bacteroidota; class Bacteroidia; order Chitinophagales; family Chitinophagaceae; genus Flavisolibacter. Next base: position 9,269 of record CBKWHA010000208.1, on the reverse strand, counting down.
GCAGCCATTGCGCCCTTTATTTGGGCGCTTGCCATCAAACAGCCGGGACAGGAAACCATGGCGCAGATTTGGCAGCAAACGGAATCAAAAGGAGCGTTGCTGCTTTTCCAGGGCTTAAGGATTGTTGTAGCTACCTTATTGATAGGGTTTTTAATCTATCGGTTTTTTTCTCCACAAATTGCTTTAGCTGCCTTTGTCAGCATTGTTGTATTGTTGCTTTTTCTGTCAAAAAGAATACAGGCTTTTTACTTAAGAATTGAAGAACGATTTCTGGCCAACTATTATGAACGTGAAAATAATAAGAAACCCACTGAAGTTCTGGCACCCTGGGATGCGCATCTTGCTGTTGTGCAAGTAAGTCCTGAATGGGAAAGCATAGGCAAAACGCTGTTACAGCTAGGTTTACGTGAAAAATTTGGGATCAATATAGCCACTATTGAAAGGGGGACCAAAATGATCAATACGCCTACAAGAGAGGAAAGGATATTCCCCTATGATACCTTGTCCGTCATTGGTACAGATGAGCAACTGGATCGTTTTAGAAAGGAAATAGAGTTGACTGATACGGTAACGCAGGTAACGAGAAAAAGTGAAGTAGTCTTGTGGCACTTTGAAGTAGGCGAAGATTCAGATTTTGTGGGAAAAACGATTCGACACTCAGCTATTCGGGAAAAAACACATGGCATTGTAGTTGGTGTTGAATCAAAAGGACAGCGAATAATCAACCCTGATTCTACTTACATAATTAAGGCTGGAGATATTCTGTGGATTGTAGGTAATAAACTCCGGTTGCTGACTATTAAAAGGGCTGAAGAATCAAAAAGGAAAAAGACCATTAAAGAATAGTCGTTTTATTCAAATGTAAATTTCAAAGTTACTTAATGATGAGAGGGAAAATGGAACTGGAAAATAACTCGAAGACTGTTTGAACTTACTACTTCGGACATGAATTAGTACGTTTTTTTCTGTAGAAGCTATATAAAGAAGCAAGATGGAAGGAATGTGAATATACAAGGTGATACCATTAAAAACGTTCGGCTGGGAATGGGCGGTGTGGCACATAAACCATGGCGGTTGACGGAAGCAGAAAGTTTTTTAAAAGGAAAAGCGGCTTCGGAAGCCGTTTTCCGGCAAGCGGTAGAACTGGCCATGCGGGGTGCCAAAGGTTATGGACACAACAATTTCAAATTAAAATTAGCACCCAACACCGTAGTGGAAGCATTGAAAACAGCGACTGGTAAATCATAAACATAATTTATGGACAAGGAATTCTTTTTCAATATGCATGCAACCGATCCCATGGACCGTGTGGACGGTAGAGCCAAAGTAACCGGCAGCGCTGCGTATGCCGCGGACCACAAAATGCAGAATACAGTGTATGGCTTTTTGATGGGCAGTACCATCGCAAAAGGCCGTATCAAAAGCATCGATACAAAAAGTGCAGAACGGGCACCTAGAGTACTGGCTGTCATTACCCATTTATTCCTTCGACCGGTATTATTTCAGGTATCGATGAAACCACGCTTGAAAACTAATTACGATATTCAACATTTATTTTACCCAATAAATCAGGAGCATGAAAATTCTGGTTATAGAAGATGAACCCGGTATGCTTGAAAGCATCGTACAATCTTTGCAAAAAGAAGTATACGTTGTAGAAACAGCTACGGATTATCATGCGGCCATAGAAAAAACCGGTGTATATGACTATGATTGTATCCTGCTCGATATTTCCCTGCCAGGCGGCAGTGGCCTGGAAATATTAAAGAGCCTGAAAAAGCAACAAAAAGCAGATGGTGTGATTATTATTTCAGCCAAAAGTTCTCTTGACGACAAAATAACCGGGCTTAACCTGGGCGCCGATGATTATTTGCCTAAACCTTTTCACCTGGCTGAACTTCATGCAAGAGTCCGGTCAATTGTGCGCAGAAGAAAATTTGAAGGCAACAATGTTTTTAGCCTAAACAACCTTACAATAGATACAAATGAAAGAACGGTAACAGTAAATGGTGCGGACATGAACCTGAACCGTAAGGAATATGATATTTTGCTCTACCTTCTTACGAATAAGAATCGCATGGTTACAAAAACGGCACTGGCAGAACATGTATGGGGTGACCGGATTGATGAAGCAGACAGTTTTGAATTTATTTATTCCCAGATTAAAAATCTTCGGAAAAAGCTAAAGGATAGTGCTGCCGAGGTAGAGATACAGTCCATTTATGGTATAGGATATAAACTGGTAGCTGAATGAAACTTCTTAACTATACTACCTCTTACTTTGCCGCACTGTTGCTGCTGATCATTTCAGCGTGGGCCATTGTATTTTATTTTACCATGCTGGATGAGATTTATGACAGTATGGATGATGGTTTGGATAACCAAAAGCAACTGATTCTTCAAAAAGTGGCAGTTGATCCATCAGTGCTCAACAGGACCCATTTTGAGGAGGGCTCTTATTCTATAAAAGAAATACCGCGTTTTCAAGCCAGTACTATAAAAGATGTGTATACAGATACCCTGATGTATATGCAGAATGAAAAAGACTTTGAACCGGTACGCCTGCTTAAAACAGCCTTTTCCTTTCAAAATCGGTTTTATGAGGTTCGCGTGATTACTTCTATGGTGGAGGAAGATGATCTGATCAACCAGTTATTATCTGCCCTTGTATGGCTATACCTGGGTTTGGTAATTACTATCCTGCTGATTAATAATTTTTTACTTAGAAAAATATGGCAGCCGTTTTATCTCTTATTGGACCGGCTCAAAAATTTCCGGCTGGAACAACCGGAACCCATAGAAACAGAAAAAACCGGCATTATTGAATTTAAACTGTTTAATGCAGTTGTCCGGAAATTATTACAAAGCAATACAAATGCGTATAATAATCAAAAGCAGTTTATAGAGAATGCTGCCCATGAATTGCAAACACCGCTTGCCATCAGCCGTAACAAGCTGGAAGCCCTGGCAGAAACAGCCGATTTTTCGGAAGAGCAGGGAAAGTGGGTGGCGGATGCATTGGAAAACCTGGAGCGTCTTATCCGATTAAATAAATCCCTGCTCCTGCTTTCAAAGATTGAGAACAAACAATTCCCGACGGAAGAATTAGTAAACTTCAATGAACTGGCAAAAAAAATAGTACAGGACTTTGATGAACTAATTAAATATAGAATGCTCTCTGTAACGATAACGGAAGAAGCATTGTGTATGCAAAACTTGAATGCAGATCTTGCTGCCATACTAATGACGAACCTCATCAAAAACGCAATTGTTCATAATAGTACCGGAGGATTTTTGAACATAGTTATCCGCGAAAAATCCGTACAAACCGAAAACTCCGGTAAGCAAGCTTCCCTGGACGAAAATAAAATATTCTTAAGGTTTTATAAGACGGATCAATCTTCTACCTCCACAGGTTTAGGCTTGGCTATTGTAAAAGCAATAGCTGACCTCTATCAATATAATGTAACCTATATCTACCGGAACAAACATATTATAGCTGTTCATTTTTCCTGATGGATTCTTGTCCTTTTCCTCAATTCCCAATTCTTTCCTGATTTCATTTTGAATTTTGTAGTGAAATTAAATTCTAAAAAGTACAGTCATGAAGAAATGGATGATCTCGTTTAGCATATTACTTGGAAGTACACTTACTTCCTGCAGCCAGGGTACCCGGCTAAAAGATGTTCCATCAGTAGTTAAAAATACCTTCGAGGCAAAATTTGTCAATGCTTCTGATGTGGACTGGGAAAAAATGGGAAGTGCTTATGAAGTGGAGTTTGAAATAAAGAAGGCAGATCATAAAGCTTTAATAGATGCGACCGGCAACATTAAAATGCACAAGCAGAAAATATCGTCCGGTCAACTGCCAGGCGCGATTAAAAATGCAATTAGTGCAAAGTATGCTAATTACAGGATAGATGAAGCCGGGCTATTGCAAATTGGCGGTGTTACCTATTATCAGGTAGAACTGAATGGAAAGCCAATTGATGCAAAAATTGTTTTTTCGGCAGATGGACAGGAAAATGAAACAGTAAGCTATTGGGAATAGTTTAACTCTTTTACTCTTCGTCTATCTTTTAGAAATCTTAAATAATATCTGATATGACCAAGCTGGAGAAAATAATATTGATCATTATTCTTATAGCCATACCCATTGGTATTTTCATCTTTTGGAAAGGTAATAAAATTGCCTTCGATGTTTCTTCAACAGAGTCCGGGAAAAACATAAAAAAAGACAACAAGAAAAAAGAGGATAAAAAATCAGGAAAGAAAAATAAAAAAGGCAAAAGGGAAGAAAAAAATCCTTCTGCCGGAATAACCATTATTGAGAAATGGGAAATGCCGCCAGCTCTTGTTGAAATATCAGGCATAGCCTACCTGGGAAATAACCAGTTTGCCTGTGTACAGGACGAGTTAGGAAAAATATTCATTTACAATACTGGTAATGGCAAAGTTGAAAAGGAAATTCCTTTTGCCGGCACCGGCGACTATGAAGGCATTGCCGTAAAGGATAAAACGGCTTATGTGCTTCGCGCCGATGGAAATATCTTTGAAGTAAATGATTTAATTGGTAATTATCCAACGGTAAAACAGTATGATACTCCTTTAACCGTTAAGCAGGATGCAGAAGGACTCTGTTACGATCAAAAAAACAATCGTTTATTGATTGCCATAAAAGGTAAAGACCTGAATGAAACTGATTATAAAGGTATTTATGCCTTTGACATGACCACCGGTAAAATGGCTGAAATACCCGTTCTGAAAATAGACCTGACCCATTCCATATTTAACGAATCGAATAAGAAGAAGCCGGAAAATATATTGCGGCCTTCAGAAATTGCCATCCATCCTGTCACAGGCGACATTTACATTATAGACGGCGGCAGTGCCAGGTTGTTGATTATGGATGCCAGGGGAAAGATCAATAATCTATATCAGTTGCGTTCGTCCGAGTTTCCTCAGCCGGAAGGCATAGCTTTTAGCCCCACAGGTGAGCTATTTGTTTCCAACGAAGGGGGAAAGGGAGTAGGAAACATTCTTAAAATTTCTATTCAAAATAATGAAAAATGAAAAAATTACTAACTTATCTAATGACAATAATAGTAGTTACAACTTTGCTTTCTACAGGTTGCGAAAAAGAAACAACTATTAATGAACACCAATTACCTGAACAGGCAAAACTATATTTGATAACCCATTTTTCAAGTCAAAGGATTTCTAAAACTATCAGAGACAAAGAGGGAAATACTACTACTTTTGAAGTACTTCTTGCCAATGGCATAAATATAGATTTCGATAAAAATGGAAAATGTATAAGCATGGATGGTCATGGGCAAAAATTGCCTGACAGCACATTACCTTCTGACATATTAATATATGTTCAAACACATTACTCAGATCACTTTATCACAGATTGGGGTTTTGAATCATTCGGACAAAAAGTAGAATTATCTAACGAGATAGAATTAGGCTTTGACTTAAATGGAAATTTTCTCCGCATATTAGACTAACTGTGACTCGTCCTGAAAACAGTTGACCCTTTTTGGTGTGACAAACTGAATACACCGTAATTTAAGTTCTTTAATGTTCACTTCACCCTCTTCAGGTGTATAGGCAGCAGAAATTGTTGTGGAGGTTTTTGTTGTAGTGGTTGTATCCTCTGTGTCTACTGTGGCATTATGCGTTTCAGCGTTGTTACAAGCAGCCAACGAAAAGGCTGCAAATGCCATGACAATAATTTTTTTCATAGTTCAAATTTTTGATTATGCGCAGGTATTTCCTCCTTAAGCATTCTATGTGAAGAAAAAAAGCAGTTATTACTTATGCTCTAATATAAGAGTTTATAAATTTTCATGTAGAGGTCAAACCCTATGCCAAAACAATGTATAAAAATCTTGTTTTGATCATGGTCAAATGATAACCAAACTGATATTCAAAGTTAGTTATCTCCTTTATACTTGTTTTTTACATATAACTGACGCTAAAATGGAAAACCCAATCAAAGAACATCTTCTTCACTTTTGGCGGATGATTAAAATGATAATATAAGAGTTTAAATTCTAGTCACAAACTCAGCTGCTTGATTTTCGAATTATTTAAAATGAAAGTTCAAGTGCAATGAAAAAAGCCATCTTGCTATTGGCTGTTTATTTACTATCAGCCTGCTGTTAATAATTCAAGTGAGAGTATAAAGGCAATAAAGGATTGTTTTGATTCAAAGATCCATAACCAGAAGCAAAACATTAATACAGTAATCAATGAAACAGGAAAATGAAAAATATTTCTTCCTGCTAATTTAGATAAAATAGCCCCACTAGAAAGAGGAGCCGTTAACCAAAACTAACTGCTTATGAGATAATAAGCACTACAAAAGTATAATGCGTTTTCGATAAATTCAATAAAAAAGCTCCACGGGAGAGTGCAGTTGTTTTCTTTATGTTATATAAAATTATCGGTTTAGGTGAAAGAGCGAGCTGCATAAAAGGCAACTCGTTAACAAAAGCAAAGTACTTGCAAACATGGACATAATAGCTGCACTGGCGATACTTGAAACTGAAGGCCTGCACCTGCATAGCTGTAAACTAAAACTGCACTGCTGAAACGACGGTGGCGGACTGGAAGAAGCTTTTTCATCATTAAAATTTTTGGGCAGGTTTTCAGCAAGCCGTGTCTGCCGGCAGTATTAAAAAAGGACTTGTGCTTAGGCTAGCCCTTTCACTTATTTCACTTTAAGATGTGTATATATCTGTGTACTATTTATGCATACATGGCCGAGGAACTGCTGAATCCGCTCCAACTTTATTCTTAATAAAACTATTCACCTTTCTTGATTATCAAATGCTTCAACGCCGGATTATTCAACAGCCTCTCCATCTCCGACTGAATAATATCCTGAATATCCTGCTTGATCTGCAAATAATTACGTTGTATTATTGTATTGTCCAATGCCCGAATAACCGGTATGTCCCTATAGTTCTTCTGTTCCCTTTTTAAACCTTCATGATCATTCATAATTGAACAATGAAAGGCCTTCAATTCAATTTTTTGATGTGAGTCATCCGCCACCATGCCAACAAATTCACCTGAGGAAAGAGCTGATATCTTAGATGGCGGTATTGCTGTATCCAACTGTTTTGAATGGCTAACAGAAGTATCCATACTATTTACGGAAAAGCTGGCTCTATCCTGCATGATCTTTCCAAAACGGTCAGACAACTGCTTTGCCGTGTCCCCTGTCACCTGGCCACTGATAATATTTCCTGTAATATTAACGATCACGTCCGCCTGCTCTTTGCCATAATCCTTCCTCAACTGGCTAAAATCCTGAACACCTAAAGTTGTGGCTACTTTATTGCTCCTGGCAGTGGCAATCAGGCCGTCCATATTGTTCAAATAAATGGTGGGAAATTCATCAAAAATGAGGCTGCTTTTGTTCATTCCCTTCTTATTTACCATCTTAATTAACCTGGTAACATACAAGGAAAGCACCGCTCCATAGATCTGCACTTTTTGAGGGTTACTACCCATACAAACAATCTTTGGCTCCTTTGGATTATTGATGTCCAGAGTAAAATCATTGCCAGATAATACATAATATAACTGAGGAGAGGAAAGCCTGGCCATGGCTACTTTAGCAGCCGCAATCTGCCCCTCCAACTGCTCCATGGCATTGTTTAAATAAGCGGTAATAAACGGGTTGATCAATACTTCAATTTCCTTTTCTGTCCGCAACACAGAAAAAAGGGGATCGTATTCTACCTGCATCAGTTCAATGACATGGGGTAAAGTACAGAACTCACCATCCCTGTACCTGCGTAAAAACCAGATAACTGCACTTAAAAAGTTAATAGCTGATTCCACGAAAAAATCACCCTGCCTTTTGATCCATTCCCTGTTGAGTCCCATTAAAATAGTGCGGGCTGATTCTGTTGCACTGGTAATATCCAACATAGAAGTATGATCCAGAGGATTGCATCTGTGGCTCCTGGACAGATCATCAAAGTTGATCACATAAAACTGGGGAGTAATCAGGTAAAGGTGTTTGTACTTTAAGTAGGTGTTGTAAACAATACGAGAAAGGTCATCAAATTTAAAATCATATACAAACAAGGTAAAGCCTTTCTTTATATGTTGTGTAATAACATGCCGAATCACAAAGTAGGACTTGCCTGATCCGGGGGTCCCTAATACCAGTAAACCTCTAAATGGATTGATGATGTTGATCCAGCTTCTTCTCTTCTTCCCTTTTAAATAATAAGTTGCCGGCAGGTTTATAGAATACTCATTTTCCAGGAACTTTTCTTCTTGGGGAAAGGTTTCGTTTTCTTTATTAAACACATCTCGGTTGTTCAACCTCAGTTTAATAATACGGGATAGTAGAGTACCTCCAGTAAGAACTAAAATAAAACCGATACCGGTTATTCCCATGTAAAGGGATGCAGCTACAGTAGGTCTCACATCTATCATTAAACATAGATAGCTGAGGAAATAAAACAATATGCCAATGATCATATTGACAAAAGCTTTTTTATACTTTAATTTTTCATTTTTCCTACCTTTTGCGCCTAATAATGAAATAGCAAGAAAGCCCAGGGCAATGAGCTTTGGTTTATGAAAATTGCTGAACAAACCAGTAGCACTTATGTTTGATAAAAGTCTATCGCTTATAGTTGTTGTTAACTCCCACTCCTGAAATGCAGCATAACAATAATAGTAAAAGTGCAGGGCTAATAGAGCTATACTGATCAGCCTTGTCATGTCTACTATTTTCCGTAAACCTTGTTCATTTTCTCCTGTATGCATGCCCATAACAATTAAGTTTATAGGTGATGAGAAATTTGGTTTTCTACCCCTACCCTCTTTGCAGTTTGTTTCAGATTATACTGTATCTGTTGTAATTTCTCAACCTGACTGCATCGATCCTGAATACTTTTAGCACAGTATTGCTGTCCTAAATCATTCCCATTGAATACACATTTTGTAATATGATCAACATAGGTGATGCCATGAATTACCCCATTCTCATTTTGGCTTATGACTGTAGAAATCCCCTCGGCTTCTAATGATTTTTCTAAACTATTTAAGGAATGATTCTGATCTTTTAAAAACGTCAAATCAATAGCATTTTTTACTCTGGCTTTATGTTGGTGCCTTACTGCTTCATTCTGTATAAATTTTTCTTGCAGGAATCGTAAAGTAGGTTTAGAATTACAATCACTGGCCTTAATCGGCACACCTTTTTTATTACCATTATTATCTAATATGCG
>CBKWHA010000207.1:0-9808 GCA_966674115.1 uncultured Chitinophagaceae bacterium | reverse complement strand
CTCTTACCTTCGCGTAAAAGTACGCTAATGAAGAGTGGTAATTATATTTTAATCCTGCTGTGTTTATTTTCCGGGCTGTTCCTGCTTTCCGGCTGGGGTTTCCTGGTACACCGTACAGTGAATCAGTTAGCCATTTACCAGTTACCAAAGGCCATGCGTCCATTTTTTTATGAAAATATGGATTACATAGTAAAAAATTCTGTAAGACCTGACCAAAGGCGGAATTCTGATAAGAGCGAGGAACCCAAGCATTATATTGATGCAGAAGCTTACGGAGACTCCTCACTTTGGAAAATGCCTAAAAACTGGAATGAAGCGGTAAAAAAATATTCTAAAGACACACTTGTGGAATATGGCTATGTGCCTTATTGGGTGATGACCATGAAAGAAAGACTAACAAGTTCCTTTAAACAAAGGAATAAGGATAGCATTTTATTTTATGCTGCAGACATGGCACATTATATAGCCGATGCCCATGTGCCCTTGCATACCACGATAAATTATGATGGTCAGTTGACCGGTCAGAAAGGATTGCACAGCTTGTGGGAAAGTACCATTCCCGAGCTTGAATTGTCCCATTACCAATTATATAGCGAACATAAACTTCGATACCTGAAAAGACCGGAAAATGCCATCTGGAAAGCAGTTCGCGATGCACATACTTTGCTGAGGGGTGTTTTGCAGGAAGAAATAGAAGCTTCAAAAGCGTTTACGGATTCCACCAAGTATCGCACGCAACTACGAAGAGGAAAAGAATCAAAAACCTATACATCTGCTTTTGCCAGGGCCTACAACAAACGTCTGGGAAATACAATCAACCAGCAGTTGTTGCAGTCATCACATCTGATCGCCGACTTTTGGTACACCTGCTGGGTAGATGCCGGTAAACCCGGTTTAAACTCACTGGTTACCAAAGCAAATACTAAAGAAGTAACCACGAAAATGAAAGCTGAATGGAAAGCGTACAGGAATAATGAGTTGCTGGAAAAGAATTTGTTATTGGCAAAACAAAAAGAAAGTTTATAGTTTCAACCCATTACGATAACTATAAACCATAAACTATAAACCATAAACCTTAATCTTTTCCGCAACCTTCTCCCCATCCATAGCCGCACTTACAATACCACCTGCATAGCCGGCACCTTCGCCGCAGGGATACAGATTTTTAATTTGCGGATGCTGCAAAGAGTCATTATCTCTAGGAATGCGAACTGGCGATGATGTGCGGGATTCTGTAGCTACCACTACAGCATCGTTGGTCAGGTAGCCTTTCATCTTTTTACCAAATGCTTTAAAGCCCTCCTGTAGCGATCTGTGAATAAAAGGAGGTAACACCTGCCGCAGGTCGGCAGAGGCAATACCCGGCAAATAACTGCAAACCGGTAGGGTAGAAGAGGTCTTGTTATTGACAAAGTCTACCATACGCTGTGCTGGTGCCACCAGTTTTCCGCCTCCGGCTTCAAAAGCTCTTTGTTCTACCATTTGCTGGAAGTAAAGGCCTGCCAACGCCTCTGCGGCCTGGAGTTTATTTTGCCGGATGTATTTTTTTAGCGCTCCGGACTGCACAAGGTCCGCTTTTTCTGCACTTACCACCATACCGCTATTGGCAAAAGGATTATTCCGTTTTGAAGGCGACCAGCCATTCACTACGATCTCGTTCACATCTGTAGCGGCAGGTGCTATGATACCGCCGGGACACATACAAAATGAGAACACGCCTTTGGCCTCCACCTGTTCCACAAGACTATAAGAAGCCGGTGGTAATGCCTCATCACGATTGGGTGTATGGTATTGGATGGAATCAATCAGCGATTGGGGGTGTTCAATACGCACGCCTAAGGCAAATGGCTTGAACTCGATCTGTACGCCTTTTGTATGTAGCAGTTGAAATATATCCCGTGCGGAATGTCCTGTTGCCAATATAACGGCTCCTGCTTCCACCAATTTGCCATCTGCTGTTTTTACACCTTTTATTTCATCGCCTGCTACAACAAAGTCAACCACCTTATTTTCAAACAACACTTCGCCACCACATTCATTAATTTTATTACGTATAGCTGTAATGATGTGCGGAAGTTTGTTTGTGCCAATGTGCGGGTGCGCTTCGTACAATATCTTTTCATCAGCGCCAAAGTGCACCAGTATGCTAAGGATCCGTTGCACATCACCCCGTTTTTTGCTACGTGTGTACAATTTGCCATCGCTGTAAGTACCTGCACCACCTTCGCCAAAGCAATAATTGCTTTCCGGGTTTACAATGCCTTCCTTATTCATGGCAGCCAGGTCGCGGCGGCGTGCCCTTACATCCTTTCCTCTTTCCAGTACAATAGGTTTGATGCCCAATTCTATAAGCCGTAAAGCGGCAAACAACCCGGCAGGACCGGCACCTATAATGATCACTTTTTTGTTGGCATGATGCACATCCTGTAAATGCAGCGGAATGAGTGGTAAGGAATGAAAGGGTTCATCAACGAATGCCTGCAGGGTCAGGTTGATCCATACCTGCCTGGAACGGGCATCGATCGATTTTTTTAAAATATTATAGCCTGTTACCCGGTCTGGCGACACGCTGCACGACTGTGCTGCTATCTGGGTCAACAATTGATCGTCTTCTGCCTCGGATGGTAATACCTTCAAAACTATTTTCTGCTGCATGTGATCAGGCTACATATTGGTCAATTATGCGAAAATAGGATAATCTTCTCCTTAATATCACCTGGCCAAAATGCACCACCACTCAGGTATCATAAAAACAACAACAGCAGCAATTGCGGCAGCAATATTCTTAAGAACATCGTTAGCGGATATACGCCCGCATAAGCAATGGCCGGCGTATCAGAACCTGCTATTTGCGTGGCAAAGGATAGCGCAGGAGGATCGGTAGAAGCGCCTGCCATCAGGCCGCATATTTCCAGGTAATTCAGTTTATAGACCAATCGGGACACAAGGGCTGTAACGATCAAAGGGATCAGCGTTATAGACGCACCCAATAACAAATAAACCGGGCCCTGAGCCGACGTGAGTGTGCTCACAAAGTCGGGGCCTGCCTTTAAGCCTACACTGGCCAGGAACAATACGATCCCGATCTCCCGGACCATATAATTGGCGCTCTGGGTTACATAGGAAGTAAGCGGAAACAGACTGGCATAACGGCTGATCAATATGGCAACGATCAAAGGTCCTCCTGCCAGTCCCAGTTTTACTGGTACGGATATGCCCGGAAACGCAAGTGGTATACTACCCGCAACAACGCCTAGCGCAATTCCTAAGAACAATCCTGCAACATGAGGTTCCAATAATTTTTTTTCAGAATTGCCAAAATTTTTGATCAGTCTTTGCACATTTTCTTCCTCACCTATGGCTGTAACAATATCACCGAACTGAAGGCGCGTGCTGCCATCAGGTATGAACTCAATGCCTGCCCGGAGTATACGGGTAATGGTTACACCATATTCATCAATCGTATTCAGAACAGCGAGCGAGTGGGAGCAGGCTTCTTTACGTGTGATGCGGATCTGTTTAACAATTAGTGGCCCGCTGATCTTTGAAAGGTCCATTTTGCTTTCTTCACCAACGATGGTCTTCAACCGGTTAAGATCATTCGGCTGTGCCACCACCATGATCACGTCATCTTCATGCAGTACGGTGTTCTTGGTAGCCGTCTTTACCTGGTTATCCTGGAATATACGCGATACCACGAATTTAGACTTCAGCGTATCAAACAGTGCCCGAACTGGCTTGCCTTCAAGTGAAGGGTTGGTAACTTTTAAATTAATAGTACCAGGCCGGGGTGTACGCTCCATGTTCTTTTGATGTAAAGCCTGGCTTTCCTGTTCAATATTGATTTTAAAGATCCACTTAAAGAGAATGATCGCCAGTATTATGCCCAAAACACCACCAGGATAAGCCAGCGCATAAAAAGTGCCCATGGGTGGTAATGATTGAAGTTCTGTATGCACAGCAGAAAGGTCTTTAACCGTCTGTTGTGCGGCGCCAAGTCCGGGTGTATTGGTAACAGCGCCCGACATCAGGCCTACCAGGTTGGGCAAAGGAATATCGGTAATAAAATAAATGCCAACGACCACACCTACACTCACCAATACACACAGTACGGCAAGCAGGTTGAGTTTGAGTCCCTGGTTTTGCAATGATGCGAAAAAGCCGGGTCCAACCTGCAGGCCCATAGCATAAACAAATAAGATCAATCCAAACTCCCGTATAAACTCAAGAATTTCTTTTTCAATCGTAAATCCGAAATGCCCTGCAATAATGCCCGTAAAAAGCACACAGGCAATGCCAAAGCTCACACCCTTAAAAGCCAGTTTGCCCAGTGCTACCCCGGATGCAATAACTATTGCATAAATCAGTATCGTATACGCTATACTGGAATGATTCGTAAAAAGCTCAATAAACCACTTCATGAATTCTTATAAAAATAAACCATAAACAATAAACTACACCTGCTCCGGCTGCTGCCCCCAATGCTCCGGTGAGCGCCATAAGGCAGATAACAACAGTTCCCTGAGGAAAAAGAACTCTTTCGGTAGTTTGTCATAAAAACGCTCAAAGAGTTCTTCATGCGACAGCAACTCCTGCTTCCAGGGTTCGCGGTCGATGGTCATGATCCTGGCAAAATCTTCCCTGCTGAAATCAAGGCCGTTCCAGTCCAGGTCCTCATAACGGGGCACCCAGCCTATTGGACTTTCCACTGCAGAAGCGTTGCCTTTAATGCGCTGCACGATCCATTTCAAAACGCGCATGTTTTGTCCAAAGCCTGGCCATATAAAGTTACCTTTATCATCTTTTCTAAACCAGTTCACAGCGAAAATACGGGGCGCGTTCGGCAGGTCCCTGCCAAATTGCAACCAGTGATTGATATAGTCTCCAATGTTGTAGCCCATAAATGGCAGCATAGCATAGGGATCCCTTCTTACTTTGCCAATTTCACCAAAAGCAGCGGCTGTCATTTCACTACCCATGGTAGATGCGGTGTACACGCCAAAGCTCCAGTTGAAAGACTGGTGCACCAGCGGTACTGCAGTGCTGCGCCGGCCGCCGAAAATAAATGCGGCAACAGGTATGCCATTGGGATTTTCCCAATTGCTGTCAATAGCAGGGTTTTGATGGGCAGGCGCTGTGAACCTTGAGTTAGGGTGTGCTGCAGGCTTGCCACTGGCAGGGTCATAAGGTTGACCATGCCAGTCAGTTAGCCCTTCCGGAACTTCTTTTGTCAATCCTTCCCACCATACATCTCCATCCTGTGTAATGGCCACATTGGTAAAAATGGTATTGGCGCGAATAGTTTCCATGGCATTAGGATTGGTCTTGTAGTTTGTGCCAGGCGCTACACCAAAATAGCCTGATTCAGGATTGATCGCATACAGTTGCCCGTCGGTGCCTTTATGTATCCAGGCAATATCATCACCAACAGTAGTTATTTTCCAGCCTTCCATTTCCGCTGGCGGTATCATCATGGAAAAATTGGTCTTGCCACAGGCACTGGGGAAAGCTGCGGCCACATACGTTTTATCTTTTTCAGGAGATTCCACACCCATGAGCAGCATGTGCTCGGCCAGCCAGCCTTCTTCGCGGGCCATTACAGAAGCAATACGCAGTGCAAAACATTTTTTGCCCATTAAAGCATTGCCGCCATAGCCACTGCCATAAGAGATCACCAGCCGTTCTTCAGGAAAGTGGGATATATATTTAATATCAGGGTTGCAAGGCCATGTCACATCTTTCTGGCCTTCACTCAAAGGTGCACCAACTGTATGAATACATTTAACGTAGTCGTTGTTTTTGATATATGGCAGTACGGCATCACCAATGCGGGTCATGATGTGCATGTTCACAACAACATATTCAGAGTCGGTAATTTGCAGTCCATACCTTGAATAGTGTGAGCCTACCGGGCCCATGCAAAAAGGTATGACATATAGGGTACGGCCTTTCATGGAGCCCTTCATCAGGTAATTGAGGCTGTTTTTCATCTTTGCCGGCTCCATCCAGTTATTGGTAGGGCCTGCATCTTCTTTTCTTCGGCTGCAGATAAAGGTTTTGTCTTCTACGCGGGCAACGTCGCTGGGGTCGCTAAAACAGGCAAAGCTGTTAGGCCTCTTTTCTTCATTAAGGCGTATGAATGTTCCTTTTTCTACTAACAAATTGCATAACCTGTCATATTCTTCCTTTGAGCCATCGCACCAGTAAACATCATTGGCCTGTGTTTGTTCGGCTATAGTGTTTACCCATGAGTCGAGGTCTTTGATCAGTGATTTTTTGTATGCGCTCACCAATGCAGTATCAATCTTTGCTTTTGGTGATGAAACTGTGGTCATTGTAAAGAATTTATAAATTTAGAAATACACAATCCCGTTATCACAATTACAGTATGATCTCAATAGTAGCTACGTGGTTTCTATAAAATGGTGTGAAGTACTTCTTGCAATGAATGCTCTAAAAACCGATGTAAATTGGATTTTTTTAACATTAGTTAATAATGATAAACGTCATGACTGTACATGATTATTTGTACCTGGCTGATGTATGAACTGCAGCAAACTTTGCATATTCAAATCAGACAGTAATGAAATCAACTATAATAAACAGGTTATTGGTGATCGTAATTAGCCTGTTTTTCTCTTCTGCAAATGCACAGGATAGTTTCCAGGTTCGCAGTGTTGCTCAATTCATTACTACTGATTCCTCCACTCTTTCCGGAATGGTGATTACCCGCTTTACGAAATCCGACACCATATCCTCCTTTTCTTTAAGACGGGTAAGGCTTAAGGCCAAAGCACAGATCACTCCAAAAGCTGATGCTGCCGTATTGCTCAACTTAACCGACTCTAAAATATTAGAATTGGCCACCATTAAATACCGGTTCAATGATCAACTGAATCTGCAGGTTGGACAATTCCGGCCTTACTTCGGAAGAGAAGATCTTTACCCGGAAGAATTATTACAGAGCCTGGAATGGACCAACCTGTATTATGCCTTTGGAGCCAACGGGTGGCAAAGTTTCCAGGTAGGCGCTACTGTTTTCGGGAGTGCGCATATTTTTAATATGCCAATGAAATATTATGCAGGTGTGTTTAATGGCAACGGCCGCAATCAATTGATGGATAACGATAACGGAAAATTATTTCCTGTACGTTTGGAGTTGGGTATCCGTCCAAAAACAAAATTGGGATTGAATGGAGGCATAGGAAAATCGAAAGGAGAAAAAATTTGGGCTATTAACGTTGATATGGATCATGTTGCACAATTGGGTGGCCCGTGGGAGTTGGAATTGCAATCAGAATATAAAAGAGGCACAAATAATAGTTTATTTGATACGTCTGTAATCGCAGACAAATTAATGAAGAATTATTTGATCGCAGGTTATTATGTACTTCCCAATTTAAAATATAATATGAATTTGAAGCATGTGCAAACGCTAGAGTTGTCCATGCGCTACGAATTTATCAACTATGATGAGAAAAAGGTGGGCTGCACGAAGCAAACCTGTATACCAATGGTTAGTTGTCAGTTGGCAAAAGAGCAATTTCTAAGATTTGAACTGGGCATGATCCTCGACAAGTACACCCGGCATACAACAAAATTTATTTGCCAGCTTCAGGCCCGTTTTTGAGCAGCAAAATTTTTCATGCCATCAATTTTTTTTGTTGCAAAAAATCACCAGGAATTTTTGTTGAGCTTTTGTTCTTAGCGAAAAGTTTATATTTTCATCCGGCTGAAACCAGGTTTTCCTGAAAGCATTTCAATCTGATTTTAAACAGGAAAGATCTTTTTTGATCTGTAATCGCTTAGTTTGGCTTATTCATCAAGGTTTTATGGTTTGTAATTGCGGTTAGGCTGGCTTAATTTTTTTGTAAATGAGGAAAAAAAATTTGGTTTATTTTAATCGCTATACAATTACAAAAAAAGGTGTTCAAGAAAAAATTTTTTTTTACACAGATTGTTAGAAATTCGTTCCAATATATCAGCAAAATTTAGTTGCTAACACCTTGTGAAAAACCCGTCTTTCGACTGTTCAATACACAATAAAAAAATTGCAAACTACTTACATGGATAAGAACGCCGAACAAGTTTGGGCCAACTGTTTATCGATTATTAAAGACATTGTGGAATGGCAGCATTATAAAACATGGTTTGAGCCAATTAGGCCGGTCTCATTAAAAGAGAATGTTTTAATAATCCAGGTCCCCAGCCAGTTTTTTTATGAGTACCTTGAAGAGCATTATGTAAATCTTTTGGCGAAAACGCTGAAAAGGGAGCTCGGTAAGGAGGCCCGTCTCGAATACCGGATCATGGTAGACGGCGGTAATAATTACAATAAGCCCTTAACGGTAGACGTTGCAGCACATGGTTATAAATCATCATCCAACAATGAGATGAATTTTCCGCTAGTGATCAACACGCCTGTTGTGAAGAACCCGTTTGTGATACCCGGTTTAAAAAAAGTGCAGATCGATCCGCAACTCAATCCTATTTATACGTTTGATACTTATGTTGAAGGCGATAGCAACCGCGTAGCCCGTCGTGCCGGAAAAACAGTAGCAGAAAAACCAGGTGCCAATTCATTCAACCCGCTGGTGATCTACGGTGGCGTAGGTTTAGGTAAAACACACCTTGCCCAGGCTATAGGCAATGAAGTAAAACGCTTGCTGCCCAACAAGGTTGTATTATATGTGAGCTCCGAAAAGTTCATCAACCAGTTTGTTGACCACAGCCGGAACAATGCGGTAAACGATTTCATTCATTTTTACCAGATGATCGATGTGCTGATCATCGATGATGTGCAGTTCTTTAATCGTGCTGAGCGTTCGCAGGATGCATTCTTTGCCATCTTTAATCACCTGCATCAGTCTGGAAAGCAGTTGGTATTAACATCCGATAAGTCGCCTAAGGATCTGGAAGGAGTGCAGGAGCGCTTATTGAGCCGCTTCCGTTGGGGATTGAGTGCAGACATCCAGATGCCAGATTATGAAACGCGCATAGAGATCCTGGAAAGGAAGATGAAGAACGATGGGCTGGAAATGCCGAAAGAAGTAGTAAAATATATCGCCTATAATATCAACAGCAATATCCGCGAGTTGGAAGGCGCTTTGATTTCATTGCTGGCACAGTCATCACTCAACCGCCGTGAAATTGACCTGGACCTGGCCAAAAAAGTGCTGCGCAACTTTGTGAAATCATCAAGCAAAGAAATTACCATCGATACCATTCAGCGCATGGTATGCGACTACTTCGAAGTGCCATATGACAAATTATTGCAAAAGACCCGCAAAAGGGAGATCGTTCAGGCCCGCCAGATCACGATGTACCTGGCCAAAGCCTTTACCAAGAATTCATTGAAAACGATAGGGGAGCATTTTGGCGGCAGGGATCATACCACGGTGATCCATTCCTGCCAAACGGTAAAAGATTTAATGGATACAGACGGTGTATTCCGGGATAATGTACTGGAATTGCAGCAAAAAGTGCAGTTAGCCGCCATGTAAGCTTTGGAGGCAAAATTGTACAGGTAAGCACATCCAAAAAGATGTGCTTATTTTTTTGAAAATTGATGAATTTTTAAAAGATTTCTCCCTATTTTTGCAACCCCTTGCAAAGGCAAGGTATTGACGGTGAGGTGGATGAGTGGCTGAAATCAACGGTTTGCTAAACCGTCGTAGGGCCTTAAAGCCCTACCGAGGGTTCGAATCCCTCCCTCACCGCTGATCAATTTTTACGGGAAGTAGCGCAGGCCGGTAGCGCACCTGGTTTGGGACCAGGGGGTCGCAGGTTCGAATCCTGTCTTCCCGAC
>CBKWHA010000206.1:0-9969 GCA_966674115.1 uncultured Chitinophagaceae bacterium | reverse complement strand
GTTGTTGTAATATGAACGATGGCAATAAATACGCCAGCCAAATGGCTCATTACGTCCGATTCATATGTGAGAATGGAAAAACAACAACAAGCTTACCAACACCTTGTTAAAACACCCATGCCGCTACCCATAACTCATAACCCATAACTAAAGCATAACCCCACTCACAATCCACAACTAATTACTCATCACTGATCACTCATTAACCATTGACCATTCACCATTCACGTCTTCAACAACTGCGCAAACCTTTTCAAATCTGCAACATCCTGGGAGGAGAGGGGTTCGTTATGATCATATTTCATCTTAAGAAAGAGCACTCTTTTGTGCTGCGGGTATTTGGCCAGGATGGCCTCAATTAGTTGGCCATAGCCTTCTTCCTTTTCATAAAGCGGCTTTGGCGGAGGCGTTTCCGACTTATAACGTGTAGGCATCTTATTGATCACAGCTTCTAAAGTAGCAAGCTTGGCAGGCGATATATTAGGTGCATTGGAAGCCTTTCCATACAAGCCTTGCAACTGTTTCTTACTTAGGCTGCCTCTTTGATTGTATTGTTTATAAAGGCTGATAATAAAAGAAGAAACGGGATATGCCATGATGCAATCCTCCAACACTTCATTAACAATATCAACCTTCTTTTTATCCATTATATAAAACAGTAAAAAACAAATGTAATAAAACTCCTCTTCCCTAAACTTCTCCCCTCGTACTTCGTACCTCTAACCTTCTCCTTTAACACAATCTTACACCAATGTTATTAAGCCTTAACATTCCTTTCCTTTCATATTCATGGAACGACTGAAAAACCCGTTCCTCCTTTTATGAAAAAGCAAATTCTACTCCTGGCCTCCATAGCTATTTCCACACTTGCAATGGCGCAAGCAAAACCTTCTTTTGGTTTGAGGGGTGGTATCACTTCTTCCACCATGAAGGGCGATGCGGTGAACAGCCTCAACAGTCTTATTGATTATACCAATGGCAAGGTCACTACCCATCCCCATACAGGCTTTTATGGAGGTGCTTATGCATCCATCCCGTTGGGTAATACGGTATCAATCGAGCCTGGAGTTTACTATACACAAAAAGGATATGAAATGAAAGGCGAACTGAATGTAAAGAATATGGAGTTCCTGGGTATCAATGGTAAGGCCCAGTTGCTGTCTCATTATATTGATATGCCTCTTTTGCTGAAGGCCGATATGGGTGGCTTGCAGTTGTTTGCAGGACCACAGGTGTCCTACCTGGCACAGGCCGATCTCCGCACCACCGCCGGTGTGTTAGGGTTTAATGTATTTAACAGGAAGATGGATGCCACAGAACAATTTAACCGTTGGGATGCTGGAATTACAGGTGGTATTGGTTACCAGTTTGCCAATGGTCTGAATATAAGAGCTTCCTATGATCACGGGTTGTCAAAGGTTGATGCCAATCAAAACTTCGACTCTTACAACCGTACATTCAAAGTTGGACTTGGATTTGGTTTTTGATGTTTATTGTACAAAGGGAAAAACCGCTCCGTTTCCGGGGCGGTTTTTTAATTCAAAACTTCAACCTTCTCTTGTACTCTCTGTTGTTTTTCAAATCCTTATTCAAAATAATCAGGCTATTAATCCTTATCACTTTAATCTCTCTTAAATATGTATCCTCAAAGAATCCGTTTCCACATCCTTTGGCACCAGCTTCTCGTGGTTAACTTTAAGGATACTTCCTTTTGAAGAATAAGTTACTGTATAATAGATAACAATTTTTTCCTTTCTTTCTGCCACATCTTTAACTGCTATCTTCTCGTCAAATGATTTTGCAAATGAAGGCAGCTCTTTTAGTTTAAAAGGAACGAACTCCTTTTGAAGCAGCGTATCCATACGTGCACCTCTTACCTTAACAACCGTATAATCGATTGTGGCCTCACAGTGTTTATAAGCATTCGAGCTGTAATTATTGTCTGTTGAAATGGCCAGTTCAATGTTCTTGTTCACTTTTCTTTCCCTGATCACCAGCTTTTTTACTTGTGCATGAAAGGAAGCGGTGATAACTGCCATTGAAAGTATGATGGTGAAAAATAATTTTCTCATGATAATCTGTTTTATTGCTCAACTAATAACAGGCGGGCAATCGGGTCGGACAAACAATGCGCAGCGGCAAGCAGGATCAAAAACAATGCATCTGTTTTTGCTTTCGGTAAGTAGTGTCGGGTAATCCTGTAAATGATCTGGAACAAAAGTAAAGAGGATAATTAGCTCCCAAAAGACAATTTGGGTCGCCTAACAACATGATCAAAGCTCTAAAAAATTGTAAAAACCCTTGCTAGTTCTGCGTTTCACGCGATTTAATCTATAATGCCCAATGCCTGTTTTTAGCCCTTTATCCCTCCTTTATCTGCCCTCCGGATCCTTTAAATTGCTCCAGATCTCTGTTCAAGCATTATTTTTAGCCCTTAATTGAAACACAATGGCAAAAACAAAAATTACAGTAAACAGCAACGGCTCGCTCAGGGTAGAGGGCGATTTTGAAATGGTAGACAAGAACGGCAATGTTTATGACCTGGGCGGCAGGGAAGTGGTATCCATCTGCTGTTGTGGTCTCTCCAAAAACAAACCTTTTTGCGATGCTTCTCATAAAGGCCACTTTGAGCACGAAGCCATAGCCTTCAACCTGCCTCCGAAGAAATAAAAGGTAAATTTACTTGATCTTACTCAGCCTCTTTTCCAACTCGTAAATTGTCCTTACATGTCCAAACCTTCTATTAAACCCGTAAACTTTTCTACTAACCCTCACCTTTAATTTAATTAGCCTTTTCATTTTTTGTTAAAAAATTGTAAATTGAAGAACAGTATTTCTTGTTACCTAAATAGAAAATTATGAACAGAACAATTACTTTTTTTACCGGGGCATGTTTCCTGGCCTTCACCCTTATGGCTTGTGTTAAAGACGTTAAAGAGGTGGAAGTAGCCCAGGAGCCGGTTTCCGGGGAAACGCTCGCCAAGATTGCAGCCTTGGGCTTTGGCACCGAAGGCGTGCAAAGAGTTGATGAAGGTTATTTGGTGGAAGGCGACATCATCCTGACCGAAAATGACCTGGGCAGCCGGCCATTGTCTCCCAGCTTGGTGATAGCGCAGGAAGAGCAGTATCATACGAATAACATAGTATCGGTATCAGGCTCTGTACGTACCATTAAAGTTAGCGTAAGCGGAAACATATCTGCTGCCTTCTCAGAAGCTGTCAATGCAGCTATTGATCGGTACAACGCTGAAAATTTAACTCTAAATTTTGTGCGCGTTACAAGCGGTGGCGATATCGTGATCAAAATTGTAAACACGGGTCAGTATATAGCTTCAGCAGGTTTCCCAACCAGTAGCGGGAATCCTTATGGAGAGATCAAATATGCCAAGAAATACTCTAACTATAGTAAGGGTTTCATGACTACGGTGGTGGCCCACGAAATGGGGCATTGCATCGGTTTCCGCCACACCGATTATATGAACCGCAGCTACAGTTGCGGCATTGGTGGTAATGAAGGCGCTGGTACTGTGGGTGCTAAACACATTGATGGTACACCAACTGGTCCTGATGCAGGCTCCTGGATGCTGGCTTGTTTAAGCAGCACCACTAACCGTCCCTTTAATAGCAATGATAAAAAAGCTTTGGATGCCTTATATTGATTATTGATTGATTCTTAGTGCTTTTGTCCTAAACCTAAACCGCTGTTGCAAAACAGCGGTTTTTATTGATCATATCCCCCAAACCACTTAACCCTTATTGCTACTACATTTAACGCTGGTTAAGTATTATTCCTTAACAGGTCCAAATTTCTTATTCTTCACCTCGTTGATATAAAAAATAAGTTCACTTTTACATTGCTTAATGCACCCATTTACCAGCTGTTTGTCTAACGATTTTCTTTTGCGGTAAACCGGTGTGTTGACTTCAATCTAAACCTATAGAATCCGTCCTACAATGAACATATCCGATCATGGAAAAACTACCTTTCACTTGCAGCAGGCGGTGCAGCAGGCACTGCACTCTTTTAAATCAAAAGAAGCCGGCTGTCATGTTGAACTCCAGCTTGTAAACGATGTAGTAGAGCCTCTGACCCTCCAAGGCAATGCCCAGGTGCTGGAAAAAATCATTTACCTCCTCACAACTGCAGCAGCCCGTTTTGTTAGCGCTATGAAGATCATGGTCACCATGAGGCAGTTGTTACAAACTGGTGATGAAGTATTATTAGAGTTCGAAGTTGCTGATAATGGTCCCAGCATCTCAGGCGAGGACAAAATATCCCTTTTTACATACAAACGCTTTCTGTCCGAAGCCCGCGCACTGGTAAAACAGCAAGGAGGAAAGTCGGTGATCAATAGCCTGTATGGAGTAGGAACCACCTTTAAATTCCTGATCAAGTATAACACACTCCAAAAAGAGGAAGCTATGCCGGAAATCATGCCTGCAAAGAGTAGCCTTGTTGGGAAAAAGGTGCTGGTGGCAGAAGACAATGAACTGAACCAGCGTACCATTGCTCATCTGCTAAAGCGCGAAGGAATGCTGGTAGATATTGCCGGTGATGGCAGGGAGGCAGTAGAATTGTTCGAGCAAAACAATGGTTACGACCTGATGCTGCTGGATCTGCAACTGCCGTTGATGGATGGCTTTCAGTCGGCTGTTTATATTCGCAAAAAACTCAAAAGCAATATTCCAATCATTGCGCTCACCGCAGGCTTTTATGCCAATGCCCAGGCTCGCTGTAGCGAGGTAGGTATCAACCACTATATCACCAAACCCTTACAGCCTGCCGAGTTGCTGAAGAACCTGAACTACTTTCTGGTGAAGTAGATGGTTGGTTACGCTGCAATTGCTTTGCTGATTTAGTGCTGTCTGGAGTGCTTTTTTGAACAGGTGCAAATTCGGAATTCCCGCTTTTATAGAAGAAGTTGAGATACAGAGAGAAAAGCAACGCGCAAAACGATGCCATGGTTATAAGCATGAAAGTTTGTCTTTTCATGGTATAGTTTTATTGGGGTAAAGGAAAAAGTGAAAATTAGTAGGACGGCGGGAAGGCTTAGCTATTTAATAGCAGAGTTTAAAGTTAGGATTTTTGGCCCCTTCGGCAAAAAATGAAATGTATATTATTTGCTTATATATGTAATAGAAGTAATTGTCTATTTTTATAAGAGTACGGTATTAGGGCGATAATCGCTTCAAACCCTAATACCTTTTTGCTTTCTATCAGATTTTTAATTTTCAACCTCGTTAATTCTGCTCTGATACATTCCGCTGTAGATGGATATGCGAGAATTGCTTTGCTGCTATTGTACTATCGGAGCTCTTATTATGAACAGGTGCAAATTCTGATTTGTTCTCTTTGTATAAAAAGTTTAGATATAAAGAAAACAGCAAAAAGCAAAATGATGCCAGGGTGATTAGCCTGAAAGTTAGTGTTCTCATAAAGTTTGGATCTTAGTATAATGAATAGTTGAGTTGTCCAAATTTGATCAAATGGCAGCGCATAAAAATAAGTGTTAACTGTTGATATTCAATGCACGATGCTGCATATTTATTTCTTATATAAGTAGGTGCAAATACCTATTCACCTGGGTAATTGGTAGACAACAATAAGGCGATTACCTAACTGCTATTCAAAATTTCTTGCTAGAAGCCGGAGAAAAGATGTATGATTAATAATATTAATTATATGATTTTAGTTGCATAATAGTGCTTCAACCTTATAATACATCCAGTCTTTTTAAAACAAAAGGCACTTCCGGAGAAATGCCTTTTCTTATAAGTCTTTATTTTAAGAAGGTAACAATTAACTGCTTTTTCCTGGCTGATTAGGTGGTTGCTGCCTTCCGCTGCTTTGCCCCCCTGGTCTGTTTTGCGGTCTTGGCTTTTGGTATTGCTGCTGAGCTCCGGGTTTCTGCCCGCCCCCTTGTTTTTGTTGGGGTGCAATATTCTTTTGCTGTGGTTTCTGCTGCGGCATTGCCTTTTGTTGAGGGGCAGACTTCTGCTGCGATATTGGCTTTTGTTGAGCTACAAATTTAGGGGGCTGGGCGGCAGGTTTCGCTCCCTGGCTTTGATCACTTAACTGCTTTTGTTGTGATCCAGGCGCTTGCTGGCTCTTTTGCTTCCGCTTCTTATCCGATTTTTCCAGGCTCTTGAGGCTGATGTGCCCAACCACATCCACAAATTCAGGCTCTGTTTCTTTAGGTTTGGTGGATACGAGTTCCACTGCCTCTAACTCTTCGGGAATGATGTTCTGCATATTCAGCGCCTTTATTTTCCGCACTCTTTCAATAGTGAGCGGGTATTGCTTGCTGCTGTCAGGCAGAACGTACCACATCAGGTTTTTGAAAATATCTTTTTTGATCAGCGTAGCCGTACCTCGCGCCACCTGCAGGATATCGCAGTTTTCCGGGAAGCCTTGTAAGGCATCCAGATAGGTGTCCAGCTCGTAGTTTAAACAGCACTTCAGGCGGCCACATTGTCCGCTGAGCTTGGTCTGGTTGATCGACAAGTTCTGGTAACGGGCAGCAGCAGTATTTACCGACTTGAAGTCGGTCAGGAAGGTTGCGCAGCACAGTTCGCGTCCGCAGCTTCCGATGCCACCCACCTTAGCACTTTCCTGGCGGGCACCGATCTGCCTCATTTCCACTTTGAGTTTAAATTCCGAAGCATAGATCTTGATCAGTTCCCGGAAGTCAACCCTGTCGTCGGCTATATAAAAGAAGGTAGCTTTTTTACCGTCCGCCTGTATTTCCACCTCGCTCATTTTCAGCTCGAGTTTCAGTTGCCTGGCGATGGCACGGCTGCGGATGAGGGCGTCTTTTTCCCTCGCCTTGTTTTGTCGCCACAACTCCAGGTCCCGGTCGGCCGCACGGCGGAGTATCCTTTTCATGTCGGGATTGAACTCATCAACGCCCTTCTTTTTCATTTGGAGGCGAACGATCTCACCGGTAAGCTGTACTTCGCCAACATCAAAACCGTTCATGCCTTCTACTGTTACCAGGTCGCCTTTTTCAAAAAGCTGAAGGGTATTATTTCTATAAAAATCCTTTCGGCTGCCATTATTAAAACTTATTTCCACTATGCGGCAGGCTGTTTCTGTATCGCTCAAAGGCAGGTTGACCAACCAGTCATATGCGTTCATCCGGTTACAACTATTGGTACCGCAACTGCCATTACTTTTACAGCCCCCCGGTTTTCCTGTTCCACAGCTTCCACATGCCATACTTATTGTGAGTTATTTAAAATGAATAAATGTTTTGAGGTTATGGCAGACACCTTTACCGTTGGTATGCAAGCATGCCGTTAATAGCAAAAGCCAATATTGCTCTGTTATGAAGAGTATTTGAAAGCTATTGAAATCAACTGCACTAACCAAAACCTCTATATAAAAATAACACCTCTCAACGAGGTGTTTGCAAATATATTTTTTTTATTTCATAGCCGTACTGCCAATACTGTCATTTAAGCTTTTACCAACCTATTGCCACATACTATCATCTCTTGGTTCTCTCCATTTCCAAATTTTCAAATTATCTCATCAGCTCATTACAATTGCACATTACCCATTGCTTATTGCTAATTGTTTATTGCCAATTCCTCACCCCAGAATCACCACATTACTTTTTACTATATAAAAGATCTTAATTGTCAGTGCATGAAACAAGATCCGGGCATTAGCGTTCCTTTCAATATAATAGGAGGCTTTGTCCAGCTCAACAGCAATGGCTTCCAGTTGTTCGATACTGCAGATCTTATTCAGCCGCTGGCCAAAATCCTGTTCGCCGGCCGACATGGCATACAACAGTCCAGCCCTGCCTTCTTCGTCCAGCACGGTCAGGCGGATGGCTAACTCCAACAAATGTGTGAAATACCGAAGAAACTGCTTTTGCTTTTCCCTACCCAGCCGCCCTAGTTCATCAATACATTTGGCCTGGGCAATGGGCTGATTCTTTAAGGTAGCATTCAGCCATTCGCGCAGCAGGCTGTGAAAATCATCGTCGGCATGTTGCAGCAAATGAAGGGCTTCCCGGTAATTACCCTCGCTGATGTTGGCAATCTTTTTAGCACTTTCCGGCGGGCAATTGCTCTGGCTTACCAGTGCCTCTTCCACAGCCGCAGCCTCAATAGCCGGTATTTTCACCAGTTGGCAGCGCGATAGAATGGTAGACAGGATTTCACTTTCGCTTTCTGCCACCAGGATGAACAGAGTGTTGGCAGGCGGCTCCTCAATCAGCTTTAAAAGTTTGTTACCTTCCTTGCCCAGGTATTCGGGCATCCACATTATCAATATCTTATAGCCGCTTTCAAAGCTTTTAAGGTTCAGTTTACGGATGATATCATTACACTCCTGGGCAGTAATATTACCCTGTTTGTTCTCGGCTCCTATAAACTGCAGCCAGTCATAGGTATTCCCGTAAGGATAGGTTTTGATGAACTCACGCCATTCCGCAGCATAATCTGTGCTGATAGGAGGGCTTCCCGCTTTTTTGGTAATGACAGGATAAGAATAATGAATATCAGGATGTGTCAATTGCTCCGCCTTAAGGCAGGAAGGGCAGGTGCCGCAGGAGTCAGTAAGCCCAACTACACCCCCACTCACACCCCCAGCCCCTAAAGGGGAGCTGCCTACGCTCATGCCCGCATTGTCTGTTTCCTCATGATTGTTGTTAAAAAGAAGGTCTTGTGCGCCGACGCTCCCCTTTAGGGGCTGGGGGTGTGTCCTTTGACAGGTAATATATTGTGCAAAGGCCAGTGCCAATGGCAAGGCGCCGGAGCCTTCTTTTCCCAAAAACAACAAAGCATGGCTCAGGCGGTTATGCTCTATCATTTCCACTAACCGCTGTTTTACCTCTTCCTGACCAATTACATCTTTAAATAACATCCTTTGAAGATCGATTTGCTGCGATGTTAAGGATTAATAGGTAAATAAAAAAAGGTTGTCCCAACCAGAACAACCTTTAATATCATAATATCTTCACAGCCACCCATTACCCACTCATCGCTTATAACTCATTTGCCCATTACTACACCACTCAACCACAAACAAATTCTCCAATAATCCCTCCAACCCTCCACAATCTAAATACTCAAATCTCAAAAACCCTAAATCTCAAAATCAGCAATATTTCACTTCAAATACTTCACCACTTCTTCACTCATTGGTTTTACTTTAGAAGGGAAAACAGCAACCAGCTTGCCTTTTTCGTTTACCAGGAACTTGGTAAAATTCCATTTAATAGGGTCTTCGATTCCTAATTTTTTCGCTTCTGCTGTCAGGTACTGGAATAAGGGATGAATGTCAGCACCTTTTACAGATACCTTTTCTGCCATCGGGAACGTAACGCCATAGTTTCTTTTACAGAATTCCTTGATCTCGCTGTTAGCGCCAGGTTCCTGCCCACCAAAGTTGTTGGCCGGAAAACCAACGATCACCAGTTTGTCTTTGTATTTGGTATACAATTGTTGCAGTTCTTCATATTGGGGCGTATACCCACATTTGGAAGCAGTATTCACGATCATGATCTTTTTGCCTTTGAAAGCCGAAAAATCGATCTCATTACCTTCCAGTCCTGGCACCTTAAAATCATAAATAGAAGTTGCCATTAAAAAAGCCGACAATATCGTTGCGAGCAAAATTGTTTTCATTTCAGTCTGTTTAATGTTCAGAAGAGTACCAAAGTTAAGGAACGATGCCTGCCGACACTCAATACACTATTATCTTTAACCCACTTTAACTTAACTCACCAACCCTACTCCCTCTACTCATAACTCATAACCCATAACTCATAACTCATAACTCATAACTCATCATTCATTTGCCCATTGCCTATTCCCTCTCATAGCTCCCCAAATCTGCCACGCCCACCGGCCTTGGCTTCCCATCCAGGTCAACGGTAACATTCGAAGGCGTGCCTTTGTTGATGGCTGGCGAACCCTCCTTCAGCCTGAAATCAAAAACATTATGCGTGGCAT